>NZ_BAFW01000384.1 GCF_000308535.1 Nocardia cerradoensis NBRC 101014
ATTTCTCGCACTCGGGACATGGCCGGCTACGGTCCGAAAGAACAGCCAGGATGTTCCGGGTCCATCGTCGGTGCGGGCGGGAAACGGAGCCGACAGCACCGCGGGCAGGTGGCATGTGACGCAGCTTGTTTCGGGCCGCCGCAGCGAACTGCGGGAGGCCGCAGCGGAATTCGAGTAGCGGTCTACTCGGGTCGCCCGGCCCGTCGGTCCATACGCTGACAGCAACGTAGAAAGTTGATCGCTCGGCGTGGCTCGAACGGATGAAAGTAACGACGTCACCGCCGCAGAAGGATCCGGGTTTCGGTGCTGCTCAGCGCATTACGGTGGCGGCGAGCGTGAACGGCGTCCCGGTTCCGCGGCGGCGGTGCGGCTCGGCTTATCGCCGCACAGCACCGCCGGCGCGATACGACATCGGTACCGATGACGGTCGTCGTGGGGTTCGTTCCGGCGCTCGACGTCTGCCAGCGGGTCGTGGTTGTCGACACGACGTTCCTGGAGCGTGAGTGCTCGGCAGCGCGTACGGCGTCCGCCGCTACTGTGGAGGTTCTGGAAATCGGTGACTGATACCTGTTGAGGTTGGTTGTGATGGCAACGTCGGCGACGCCATATCACCATGGTGATCTGCCCAATGCGCTGGTGCGTGCGGCGATCGAGCTGCTCGAGGAAGGTGGGGCGTCGGAGCTGTCGCTGCGGGGGGCGGCGCGGCGGGCCGGCGTGTCCACTGCCGCGCCCTATCGCCATTTCGCCGATCGTGATGCCCTGTTGTCCGCGGTCGCGGCGGTGGGGTACCGCGATCTGGCCGCGCATCTGGCCGACGTCCACCCGGAGCGGGTGGACGTCGGCAGCCTCGGCGACATCGCCGTCGCCTATGTCCGATTCGCCCTGACCCGGCCCGGGATGTTCCGGGTGATGTTCACCGAGGCCTGCGATGCGACAAGTCCGGAGCGGGTCGCCGCGGTGGAGGCCATCCACAAGTACCTGGAAGCCCTTGTGCGACAAATCTTCCCGGACGCCGACGCGGAGCCCACCGCAACCGCGATGTGGGCGTTGGTCCACGGCCTGGCCTTCCTGCACCTGGACGGAAAGCTCGACGCCTCCTCCGAGAAGGTCGTCGACGAACGGGTGCGAGCGGCGGTGTCGGCGGTCCTCGATATTCCCCGGCTCGGCTGAGTTTCTCCTCCTACGCCGCGGCGCCGACGTCGGCGAGCAATCGCTGCGCCAGTTTCTCCGACGACTGGGGATTCTGGCCGGTGTACAGATTGCGATCGACGACGACATGTGGGCGCAACGGAAGCAGGGCCTTGGAGTATTCGACGCCGGTCTCTTTCAATTTGTCCTCGAGAAGCCAGGGCGCCCTTTTCGCGAACCGATTCAACAGTTCCTCGCGGTTGGACAGTCCGGTCATCCGGTAGCCGGCGAACGGGGAGTTCCCGTCGGGTGGGGTCGCGGCCAGAATGGCGGCCGGCGCATGGCACAGCAGGGCGAGGGGTTTGCCGGAGGCGAGCCGCTCGGTCAGCAGCGCCCCGGAGGTCGCGTCGTAGGCGAGATCTTCCATCGGACCGTGGCCGCCGGGGTAGAAGACGACGTCGTAGGCGTCCGGATCGACGGTGTCCAGGGCGACCGGATGCGCGAGAGCGCTGTCGATGCTGTCGAGATACTGCTTGATATCGCGGCGTTTCCAGGGCAGGCCGCCGGAGATTCCGAGACTCAGCCGATCGAGTGTCGGAGCCTTTCCGCCCGGAGTCGCGAGGGTGATGTCCCAGCCCGCCTCGGAGAAGATACGGTGCGGCACCGCCACCTCTTCGGCCCAATAACCCGAGGGATGTATTTCGCCGTCGTTCAACGTCCAGCGGTCGGCGGCAGAGATGACGAACAGGACTTTCGGCATTTCGCTTACCTCCTGTGGTTGTGAAAAGTTTATGTGACGGCTAGGGCGCCGTCGCCGGCAACAATCGGGTGATCAGACCCGCGACGGCCTCCGGTGCCTCCCACTGCGGGGTATGCCCGACCGCTCGAAGCGTGGTCGAAATCGACCCGTCGAATTCCACGGTAGGCACCTGAATTCGTGCGTCGAGTTCGCCGAAGGCCAACCGGCCCGGTTGTGGCAGGCGAGCCAGCCGGTCGGGCATGGTCAGGGATTCGGTGCGTCTGGTCGGGGATTCAGTGCGTCGTGACGCGGGAGGCCGGTGACGCGGCACGTTCGCGTCGCGTCGATGCCAGCCAGCGCGAGTAGCGGCGCAATGCGCGCGACTTCTCACGCTGGTCCGCGAGGAGAGCGAGCGCGGGCCGAATGCCGAGTGCGGGATCCTTTCCGGCGGCCATCCGTCGCATCTGGTAGCGGACCTGCGCCATCTGGGCCAGGGCGGCGAGGGGTTTGTCCGACCAGGTCACCGGCTTCAACGCGCCGGCCGCACCCAGTCCGTCGCGCCAGCGGTCGGGCAGATCCGGGGTGACGGCGAGCGCGGTGCCCAAGCCGACCACGGCGACATTCTTGGCGAGCACGCGCTCGGCGGTATCGATGCGCGTGATGCCGCCGGTCAACATCAGCGGAATCGGGCTGGTCTCGGCCAGTTCGGCGGCCAGCTCCAGGAAGTAGGCCTCCCGTGCCGCCGTGCGTCCGTCGGTGGGCCGCCCGGACATGGCCGGGCTTTCGTAGCTGCCGCCCGACACCTCGACCAGATCCACACCCAGACCGGCGAGCATGCCGATGACCTTGTGCGCGTCGTCGGCGTCGAATCCGCCGCGCTGGAAGTCGGCGGAGTTCAGTTTTACCGCGACCGCGAATTCGGGCGACACCACCGAACGGACGGCGCGCACGATGTCCAGCAGAATCCGCGCGCGGTTGGCGAGGGAACCGCCCCATTCGTCGGTGCGGTCGTTCACCAGGGGAGACAGGAACTGCGACAGCAGATACCCATGTGCCGCATGGATTTCCACGCCGTCGAAGCCCGCGCGTTCGGCCCGCTCGGCGGTGGTCGCGAACCGGGTGACGGTCTCGTGGATCTGCTCGGCGGTCATGGCGACCGGGCGGCCGAACCGCTTGGAATACCGGCCCACGTCGACGGCGATCTCGGACGGGCCCCACACCACTCCGGGCATATTCGCCTGCACCTGGCGACCGGGGTGGCTGATCTGCATCCACATCGCGGCTCCGGCGGCCTTTCCGGCCCGCGCCCACGCGGCGAACGGCTCGAGCGGGGAATCGGCGTCCAGGACGATTCCGCCGGGTCCGGTCAGCGCCTCGGCATGCACCATCACATTTCCGGTGATCAGCAGCCCCGCGCCGCCGGCGCCCCACCGCCGGTACAGCGCGATCAGCCGATCGTCGGGCAGCTGCGCCTTCCCGGCCAGACCTTCCTCCATGGCGGCCTTCGCGATGCGATTGCGCAGTATCTGCCCGGACCGTAATTCCACCGGCGAGAACAACGTGTCTCGTGTCGAAGCGCTGGGCACGGGGATCCCCCTTCCTGAGGTATGTTTGCGGCGTTCACACTGTGTGGACAGTGCTAACATAGGGGAAGATGTAAGCGGCGTCAACAATGGCTGGTGGTGAAGTATGGCACTGTCGACCCCGTCGTATCACCACGGGGATCTGCCCAACGCGCTGGTGTGTGCGGCGGTGGAGCTGCTGGAGGAAGGTGGTGCGTCCGAGCTGTCGCTGCGGGCGGCCGCGCGGCGGGCGGGTGTCTCCCCGGCGGCGCCCTATCGGCACTTCGCCGACCGTGAGGCGCTGCTGTCGGCGGTCGCCGCCGTCGGGTATGGGGATCTGGCCGAGCAACTGGCCGCGGCGCACCCCGAGCCGGCGACGCCCGAGGGGCTGGCGGCGGTGGCCAACGCCTACGTGCGATTCGCTCTGACGCGTCCGGGGATGTTCCGCGTGATGTTCGCCGAGCCCTGTGGTTCGGCCGATGTCGAGCGGGTCGCGGCCGAGGCGATCGAGCATTTCGTCGAAAACGTTGTGCGGCGGGCATTTCCGCGCGCCGATCCGAACGCCGCGGCGACCGCGGTCTGGGCGCTGGTGCACGGCCTGGCCTTCTTGCATCTCGACGGCAAGCTCGACGCGTCGTCACCGGAAGTCGTTGCGGCCACGGTGAACTCGACGTTGTTCGCCGCGCTCGGTGCCGGATGACACAACCTGCAGGCGCATCCCGATGCCGAACTCGTGATCGGCGGACGTCGCCGGAAGATCCACGCCCGCACCGCGAATCCGGAGGAACGGGCGCGGCTGTGGCCACAGATCACCGAGGCCTACGGGGGCTACGCGAACTATCAGACGCGGACCACGCGGGAGATCCCGGTGGTCATCTGCGAGCTGGAGGGCGCACGATGACCATGGCGCCGGCCGAATCGTAAGCTGGTGGAAGACCTAGGGCACGCCACGCATCCACCGACTGGAGAACCCGGTGACAGATAGTCGATCAGCCTCGAATCCGCGACGCACGATCGTCATAACCGGTGCCAGCGACGGCATCGGAGCGGTGACCGCGCGGGCGCTGGCCGCACCCGACGTCGATCTCGTCATCGTCGGACGGTCGGCGCACAAACTCGCCGCCGTGACCGCCGACACCGGTGCCACCGCCTTCACGGCCGATTTCGCCGTCCTCGACGACGTGCGCGGTCTCGCCGAGCAGATCGGAGAACATGCCGGCGCGATCGACGTGCTGCTCAACAACGCGGGCGGCCTCTTCGAGCCGCAGCAGCGGACCGTCGACGGGCACGAACCCAACTTCCAGATCAACCACCTGGCGCCGTTCCTGCTCACCAATCTGTTGCACGACAAACTCGCCGCCAACGGTGCGCTCGTGCTGAACACCGCGAGCATCGGCAACCTCTTCGGGCGCGTCGACATCTCCGATCTCGACTACCGGCGCCGCCGCGCCTTCAGCTGGCGCGCCTACGGGTCGAGCAAGCTGATGAACATCATGTTCACCCGCGGTATCGCGCAGCGCTGGACATCGGACGGAATCGTCTCCGCCGCAGTCCATCCCGGTCCCGTGGCCTCGAGCTTCGGCCGCGACTCCCGCGCCGTCGGCCTGCTCTACCGCACCCCGCTACGCCACGTCGGCACCATCACTCCCGCCCGTGGCGCCGAACCCCTGATCGAGCTGGCCCGCCGCGGCGCCGACCCGGAAATCAACGGCGTCTACTTCCACCGCCACCGAGCCAACGGCCCCGAGTCACCCCAAGCCCACAACCGCCGCCTCATCGACCAACTGTGGTCCGCCTCAGCCGATCTCGTCGGACTCGGGTGATCGAACCTTCCCGAGCTCGTGGCTTGTCGGTGCTATTCGGTGCGCAGCCAGACGATGAGCCTCCTGCCCGCCGTTGGGCTGATGGGTGTTCCAGACACATTGGCCCGCATTCGGCGCTCCTTGTGTGGATTGCCTCCGAACGGGCACTCCGGCCGCAGCGTCGGACCGTGACTCGGTAGTACATTGTCGGCAGGTTCCCAAGAGGTTCCGGCTGACCGCGCGGCAGTCGGCCGTCGAGTTCCGTGCTTATCAGCGATGCGGCGTCAGGGAGGAAATGTGGATATCACCCAGTTGATCCTCGATGACCATCACGAGCAGCGGCGGTTGTTCGCGATTCTGGAGCAGATCGACCGAGGGGACACCGCTGCGCTGGGGGCGATCTGGGACAGGCTGGCGGCCTTTCTCGAATTGCATGCGCAGGCCGAGGAGGAGATTTTCTATCCCGCGCTGCTGCAGGTGGGGATGGCGGCTCGGCGGGCGAGCGGGGCGGAGGACGAGACGCTCGACGCGATCCACGACCACAACGAGATCAGGGATGCGGTCGCCGACGTAGGGCGGCACCAGGTCGGCACCGACGAGTGGTACGCGGCGGTCGCGGCGGCGAATCTGGCCAACAGCGATCATATGGCCGAGGAAGAGCGAGAAGGGCTCACCGACTTCCGCCGGCTGGCCGGGTTGCAGCGCCGCCATCACCTTGCGGTCGCCTTCGCCGCGTACGAGGCGCGCAACTACGCCGGTGTCGTGTCCGTCGACAAAGACCCTGCCGGCTATGTCCGCGCGGCGGAGGAGGCGTTGCGGACCGGGGCCAACGGATCGCTCAGCGTGGGGAGTTTGAAGCGAATTCCGCCCGGCTGAAGACCCCAGGCGAGCGTGGGCGAGGCGAATGCCCGTGTGCGCGTGGCACTCTGGACACGTGCCTCTCCCGGCGGGTCGCCGCCGGCACGACAACGCTAGGAGGTCGCAGGACATGGTAAGCGTTATCGGTGGTGGGATCGCGGGCAGTTGCCTGGCCGGTGGTCTCGCACGGCGCGGGCAGCGGGTGGCGGTCTACGAACAACAGCGCCCCGGACCCGGAGCCGGCGCGTTTCTGTTCATCGACGGGCGTGGGCACGACGCGATGGAGGCGATGGGCGTCGATCGTTCGGCGCTGCACGAGGTTTCGTATCCGCTGGCGGGACTCGACTACGAGGACAGCCGCGGGCGGCGCAGCGCAATGCCCAGTCGCGGGCATCGTTTCTGGTTGCGCCGCAACCTCATGGGCGTGCTGTCGGAGTTCGTCGCGGGCTCCGGCGCCGAGTTGCGCTACGGCGAGCCGATCACAGGCGTGACCGTGAGCGACGAACACCACGCCATCCGGCGCGGCTCCGAGGTCGTCACCGCCGAGGGACTGCTGATCGGCGCCGACGGTATCGACTCCGTCGTCCGCGCCGCCCTGGAACCCGCCCGCATTCCCGTCTACGCCGGTGACGTCGTGCTGTACGGAATGACCGGCACGCCACTGGATCCGCCGCCGCCCACCAACCCCGCAGTCCTCCACTTCTTCGCCGAGGTCGCCGAAGACGGCAGTCCCGGAAGCACTTTCGGCCACATCTGGCGTCCGGAGGATCCGGCGGCCCTGTGGTTCGTGCGGATCCCGCGCGATCCTCTTCCCGGCACCCGCGACGATATCGGGATGCGGCCGGTCGACGAATGGGCCGAAACCGTCCTGGCCGCAACACCTTCCAGCCGGTCGCTGGTGTCGGCCTTCCTGTCGCGGACAGAACTGGTACACGTCAGCAACGCGCGCAATGTCCCCCTGGAAGGTGCACGGGGACCACAGGATTCGTTCATCCTCATCGGTGACGCCGACCACGCGATCACGCCGGCCGCGGGAGTGGGCGCCCGTGACGCGCTCGAGGACGCCCGCGCGGTCTTCGACGCGATCCTCGGCACCGCCTCACCCGCCGAAGCGATGACGCAACGCCGCAAGCAGATCGTCACCGACCGCGAAGCGGCTCTGCGGGCGCGGCGACGATAGCGACTACCGCACCGGCAGTCCCGTGAGCCGGGCGAGGGCGGTGTAGCCGTCGTCGGTGCCGGGCCAGTGGGCGCGGACCGCGTCCGGGCCGGCGGCGCGAACGACGCCGCGCAGGACCGCGGTGACGATGATGGCGTCGTCGGCGTATCCGATGACAGGGATGATGTCGGGGATCAGGTCCAGGGGGAAGGCGAGGTAGGCCAGCACCAGCCAGAGCCGGATCCGCACGCCGCGTGGCAGGGACCGATCGGCGGCCAAGCGGCGGATCAGGCGCAGGGTGTCGGGCAGGATCCGCATGGCTTCCCGCAGCAGATTGCCGCGCGGCCGGATGATGATCAGCACCGTGATCAGCGCAATCCAGCACACGATGAGCGCGGCGGCGGCCGCGATCACCAGATCCCACCACCACGAGCCGGTCACGTTCGGTATCCCACCATCCGTGTCGCCTCGGCCCGCGGTGGGGTCCTCGGATTCGATGGTGTTCGGGTGCTTCGTCCCGCAGCAGTGCACGTCAGTCCACGTTTGCCGATAGCTTGCCGCGGTGCGCGGCGGTACTGTGTTCACAAGCCTCCGCGGTCGGATGGGAGAGCATCGTGAGCGACGAATCGGCTCGCAAGATATTCACCGAACTCAAGGAACGCGCCGGGCGGCGCCTCGTCAGCGGACCGGAGCGTTCGTTCATTCCGGACGCCGATCTCGACGAGTTCTGGGCCACGCTGGAGCCCGCGACCATCGATTTCATGATCGGTGAATGGCAGGGCGGCGAATTCGACACCGGCCACCGGGAGAACGGAACGCTGGCTCTCATCAACTGGTTCGGCAAGACGTTCGACTCGGCCGCCGACGTGAAGCCGCTGATCTGTCTGGACGCCGACGGCAACAAGTACTCGAACACCGACAACGGTGAGGGCAGCCTCTGGATGGAGGAATTTCGCGGCGAGGTCACCGCGACGATGGTGTTCGACGGGCAGCCCGTGCACGACCATTTCAAGAGGATCGACGACGACGCCGTGATGGGCATCATGGACGGCAAATACGCCCTCGACGACGGCCGCTACGCCTACTTCTATCTCGAACGGGTCTGATCCGGCGCCGATGAGCGCGCGGCGGACGACGGAATCGAAGTCGAACCGCGCCGATGAATTTCGGGCGCACACGACGTCTATCCCGTCATGAGGCGACTGAGCTACGGGATCAGCATGTCCCTGGACGGCTACATCAACGACCGCGACGGCAGCATCGACTGGTCCAATCCGGACGACGAGTTGCACCAGTTCCACAACGATCGGTATCGGGACATCGAGATTTCCCTGCACGGTCGTCGCCTCTACGAGCTGATGGCCGACTACTGGCCGCACGTGCCCGAGGACGCGCCGCCGATCCAGCGCGAATTCGGCAGGTTGTGGACGGAGAAGCCGAAGGTCGTCTTTTCCCGGACACTGACCGAGGTGCACTGGAACAGCACGCTGGTCGGCGAGAACGCGGTCGAGCAGGTGCGCCGGCTGAAGGCCGAGGGCGACGGCGTCATGGAGGTCGGGGGCGCGACTCTCGCGGCGTCGCTGATTCCGCACGGGCTCATCGACGAGTATCAGGTATTCGTCCTGCCCGTGGTGCTCGGCGGCGGGACACCGATGTTTCCCCTGCTGGACGAGCGTATATCGCTGCGGCTGGCGGAGACGAGGCATTTCGATACGGCGGTCATGCTGCGCTACGTCGTCGACTGAGGAGGGGTCCGGCTCGAGGGGGCGAAAACGTCATCCAGCGGGGCCCAACCGACTTGCGATCTGGTAGACGTTGCCGAACGGGTCGCGGACCATGGCACGGCGGTCACCGTACGGCGTGTCGAGCGGTGCCTCCAGCGTGACCGCGCCCGGGGTCAGGAACGCGACCGCCGCAGGTTGATCGTCGACCACCATGCGCGGTGTCACCGAATGAAAGTCGCCGTTGTGCAGGTGCTCTCACTCGGGCACAGTTCGGTGCGGCGGTGACGGGGTCGTCGGCGCCGGTTGATGATCGTTCGAGGCTCGGGTAGCGGAAAGCAGGCGATGCGGTGGGTGTGTACGTGGTGACCGGGGCGGCGTCCGGAATGGGGCGGGCCGCGGCGGAGAAGTTGCGCGAGCGGGGCCATACGGTGGTCGGGGTCGATCTGCGGGACGCCCAGGTGGTCGCGGATCTGTCGACTCCGGACGGGCGCCGCTCCGCGATCGACGGTGTACTCGCGCAGGTGGACGGGCATCTCGACGGCGCGATCCTCGCCGCGGGGGTGGGGCCGGCGCCCGGTGCCGACCGGCCGCGGCTGATTGTCGAGGTGAACTATCGCGGCGTCGTCGAGCTGCTCAACGGTTGGCGCTCGGCGCTGGCGCGCGCGGACGAGGCGAAAGTCGTTGTCTTCGGCAGCAATTCGACGACCACCACGCCGCTGGTGCCGCGCCGGGCGATTCGTGCGCTGCTGGCCGGTGACACCGAGAAGGCGCTGCGGGCGTTGCGGATCTTCGGCAGGAATGCGCCGTCGATCGCGTACGGGACGTCGAAGATCGCGGTGAGCCACTGGGTGCGCCGCCAGGCGACGACCGCGCAGTGGGCGGGAGCGGGGATCCGGCTCAACGCCCTGGCGCCCGGCGCGGTGCTGACGCCGCTGCTGGAGAAACAGCTCGCGACCGCGGCCGAGGCCAAGAACATCGAGCGGTTCCCGGTTCCGATCGGCGGCTTCGGCGATCCGGGCGATCTGGCCGAGTGGGCGGTGTTCATGCTGTCGCCGGCGGCGCGTTTCCTGTGCGGCAGTGTCGTTTTCGTCGACGGCGGCAGTGACGCCTACTTCCGTGCCGGCGACTGGCCGCGCGCTGTCCCGCTGCGCAAGCTGCCCGGTTATCTGTGGCGATTCTTCGGCCCGGGTCCGCGCTGAACGCTTCGGGCCCTCAGACCGCGGCGAGTTCGTATCGCAGTACCTCGCTCGCGGCGCGTTCACCCGAGCGAACCGCTCCGTCGACCCACCCGCACATGACGGCCGAACTTTCGGTTCCGGCCCAGTGGATGCGTCCGCACGGTTCGCGCAGCGCACGGCCGAACTGGGTGAGCACCCCGGTCGGGAGGTGACTGAGCATTCCGCCACCGGAATAGCGTTCGGCGCTCCAGTCCTGCTCGAGGTAGTCGACCGGGGAACCGGCTCTGTTCCCGAACCTGGTGACCAGTTCACGCACTATGGCCGTCCTGCGTTCGGTGGCGTCGAGCCGGCCGATCCGTCGTGCGGTGGGCCCCTCCGTGATGACGCACAGCACTCCGGGCCGCGCGGTATCGGTGCAGGCGTCGATGGTGACGGTGGCCGGTGATCCCGGCGCGGCCGACTGCCCGGACAGTCCGTCGTAGCGCCAGAACGGCTCGTCGTAGACGACGGAGGTTTTGATGATCGAGCCACTCGGTACGCGCTGATGCAGGAACGAGCGATCGACCGGCAGCATCGGCTCGTACCGGATCTGACCGGCGACCGCGAGCGGGACGGCGACGATCGCCCGATGAGCGCGCAGCGTCGACGCTCCGGCGTGCACGGTCACCCCGGCCTCGTCCTGCTCGATGCCGCGCACCGGCTGCGACAGGTGGATCGAGTCGCCGACCTGGTCCGCCATCGCACCGTAGATCGCGCCCATACCGCCCACGGGCCGGGAGTCCTGGGCGCCGCCGCGGACGCTGAACATGAAGTTCGGCCCGCCCCCGGATGCCATCTGATACAGCGCGAAGAGCATCGACACTTCCGAGGCGGCGGAGGTGTAGCTGCCCGCGACAGCGGTCTCGAGCAGATCGTGGGCGGTCTTCGACCGGATGCGAGTCAGCCACTGCGCCAACGTGATCCGATCCCATTTCTCGGCTTTGCGGGCGTCCCACGGCGCCTCGAGCGGGATCGACCTGCACAGGTAGGCGAGTTCGGCGAAGCCGGCGCCGAGGTTGATCGAGGCCCACGGACTCATCGTCCACGGGATCGTGCCGGTGTAGCGGTACTGCTCGCCGTCGACGACCATCATCGCCTCGCCGTCGGTGTACTGCCGGTAACTCCCGATCCCGAACTCGTCCATCAGGGCACGGATGCGGTCCTGCCCGGGCCCGATCCACGCGCCGCCGCGGTCGATCCAGCAACCGTCCGGGCGCACCTCGGTGAACGTGCGCCCGCCGAGCCGGTCACGCGCTTCGAGCACCGCCACCGATCGGCCTGCCTGTTTCAGTCGCAGCGCGGCGGTCAATCCGGCGAATCCGCCACCGACCACGCAACAGTCCACGTCTGTCATCGAGAGCCGCCTTCGTGTCGACCTTCTCCGGGCCATCGGGCCACGGCACCGCTCGCATTCACGACCTCGTCGCTACGAACCACTTCGGTCATCGACATCTCAGACGGGCAATTTTATAGCAAACCTCGAGGGTGGCGGACCGGAAGTCCGGCGCCTACCCCAGCCGAGCGGTCGAGACGGCCGCCGGGGAGCCGTCGCGGGGAACGAGCGCGACGCGCCTGCCCGAGATCCTCAGCCGCAGACCGGCGGCCCGGGCGAGGACGAGGCCGATCAGCGCCGCCGATGCCGCCGAGACCGCCCCGCAGGCGAACAGGCCGAGCCGGGGGCCGAACTCCTCGGTGAGCCATCCCACGATCGGGCCGCCGATAGGGGTGCCGCCGGTGAAGACCATCATGTACAGCGACATCACCCGCCCCCGCATAGCCGGGTCGGTCTCCAGTTGCACCATCGAGTTGCCGGACGTGTTGAAGGTGAGTCCGAGCAGGCCCACCACCGCGAGCAGCACGGTGAAGAGCCAGTAGTCCGGTGCGAAGGCGGTGACCGCCTCGAGTGCGCCGAAGCCGACGGCGGTGGCGACCAGCATGCGCATGCGAACCCGCCCGCGGCGGCTCGCCAGCAGCGCACCCGCGAGCGAACCCACGGCCAGTGCGGTGTTGAGCAGCCCGTACTTGCCGGCGTCGACATCGAAGACGTGATAGGCGAAGCCCGACAGCACGGTGGGGAAGTTGTAGCCGAAGGTGCCGATGAAGCCCACCATGACGATCGGCCAGAGCAGTTGCGGATGTGCTCGCACGTAGCGGAGACCGTCGCGCAGTTGCCCTTTCCGCCGGGGCAGGCGTGGCACCGGTGTCAGCTCCGACGGTCGCATGGCGAGCAGACCGGCGATGACGGCGGCGAAGGAGCAGGCGTTGATCGCGAAGGCCCAGCCGGAGCCGACGGCGGCGATCAGCGCTCCGGCGACCGCCGGCCCGACCAGGCGCGCGGCCTGGAAGTTCGCGGAGTTCAGGCTGACGGCGTTGCGCAGTCGCTGCCGGCCGACGATCTCCGGGACGAACGACTGACGGGTCGGGTTGTCGACCACGGTCACCATGCCCAGCAGAAAAGCCAGCAGGTAGACGTGCCACACCTCGACCGTGCCGGTCAGTGTCAGGACCGCGAGGACCGCGGCGAGCACGCCCATGGTGGCCTGGGTGAGGACCAGTAGCCTCCGTTTGGGAACGCGGTCGGCGATGACGCCGCCGTAGAGACCGAACAGCAGCATCGGCAGGAACTGCATGGCAGTGGTGATGCCGACGGCGAACGAGCTACCGGTGAGGCCGAGCACCAGCCAGTCCTGCGCGATTCGCTGCATCCAGGTGCCGGTATTCGAAACCACCTGGCCCGCAAAGTAGTAGCGGTAGTTCGGGACGGTGAGGGAGGCGAACATCCCGCCCGTGCGTTCCGGCGGTGCCGGTGCGGGCAGATCGGGCGGAAGCGTATCGGGAGCGGTGGTGGTCGGGTAGTCGTCGGTGCGGATCGCGGTCAAAACTGCCTTTCCTGCGTTCAGCTCCTTGTTCGGTGAAGAGCAACGGTCGGTTGCTGCGGATGGGCCGGAGGGTGGATGCGGCGTGATCGCGACACCGCTCCACGTTGCTTAGCCTATCTAATTAATTATACTGCACGGGATCCCGCGACCGGCCGGCGGTTTCTGTGCGGTTGGCGATACGACGGCGCCGGATTCTTTACGATTTCCCTACGCCTCGCGGCCGCCGGGTTCGGGTTTGCCGGATTTAGGCTGATTAATCGTGGTTTCACCGATCGACGTCGCCAAACGTGTTGTGCTGGGACGACCGTTTCGCAGCGATCGGCTCGGTGAGACGCTGTTGCCGAAGCGGCTGGCATTGCCGATCTTCGCGAGCGATCCGCTGTCCTCGGTGGCGTATGCGACCCAGGAAATTCTGCTCATCCTGACCCTGGGCGGCCTCAGCTACCTGTATCTGACACCGTGGGTCGCCGGCGGTGTCGTGGTGCTGCTGGCGGTGGTCGCGTTGTCGTATCGCCAAGTCGTGCGCGCCTATCCCTCGGGCGGCGGATCCTACGAGGTCGTCGCCGAAAACCTCGGTGCGATACCGGGTTTGGTGGTGGCGGCGGCGCTGCTGGTCGACTACGTCATGACCGTGGCCGTGTCGGTCGCGGCGGGTGTGGACAACATCATCTCCGCCGCGCCGGCGTTGAACCCACATCGGGTGCTGATCGATATCGGGTTCATCGTGGCGCTCACCGCCATGAACCTGCGCGGGGTGCGAGAATCCGGCCGCGCGTTCGCCGTGCCGACCTATGGATTCGTCGCCGGCGTCATGGTGATGATCTCGATCGGCCTGATCGAGACCCTGATCGGACACGCACCGGTCGCCGAGAGCGCGCACTACCAGATCCACGCCGCGCACGCCGGCCTCGGTACGGCCGCGGTGGCGTTTCTCGCGCTGCGGGCGTTCTCCTCGGGATGTACGGCACTGACGGGCGCCGAAGCGATCTCCAACGGGGTACCGGCGTTCCGGAAACCCAAGTCGCTCAACGCGGCCCGCACGATGACCGCGATGGGTGTGCTGGCGATCGCCATGTTCACCGGTGTGACCGCGCTGGCCATGATCACCCACACGCGCGTCGCCGAGAACACCTGCGATCTGATCGGATTTCCCGGCGATTGCCGCACCGACGCCCAGAAGACCGTGATCGCGCAGATCGCGGGGGCGGTGTTCGGCGACACCAGCCCGGGCTTCTACTACCTGATGGTCACCACCGCGCTGATCCTGATCCTCGCCGCGAACACCGCCTACAACGGGTTCCCGCTGTTGACCTCGATCCTGGCTCAGCATCGCTACCTGCCGCGCCAGCTGCACACGCGCGGCGACCGGCTCGCCTATTCCAACGGCATCATCCTGCTGGCCGCGGTCGCCGCCGGGTTGATCTACGCCTTCGACGGGCAGACCACCAGGCTCATCCAGCTCTACATCGTCGGCGTGTTCACCTCGTTCACGTTGTGCCAGACCGGCATGGTCCGGCACTGGAATCGCGAGCTGGTCGGCGTGACGGCCCCGGCGCAACGGCAACGCATCCACCGAGCCCGGGCGATCAACGCGTTCGGCGCCTGTTTCACCGGTGTCGTGCTAGTCGTGGTCATGATCACCAAGTTCGGCCACGGCGCCTATCTCGTGGTCATCGCGATGCCGTTGCTGGTGCTGATGATGTATTCCATCCACACCCACTACACGAGCGTGCGCGCCGAACTCGATATCGACCCGGACGAGGAAACAACTCTGCCCGGCCGGGTGCATGCGATCGTGCTGGTTTCGGACTGGCACAAGGCAACTCAGCGGGCGGTTCAATTCGCGCGCGCGACCCGTCCCGACACCCTCACCGCGATCACGGTCAACGTCGACGACAGTGATACCAGGGCACTGACCCAGTCCTGGGAGAGCCACGATGTCACCATCCCGCTGAAGGTCGTGGAGTCGCCCTACCGCGAAATCACCCGCCCCGTCGTCGAATACATCAAGCGAGTCCGCGGCTCACGGCCCCGGGACGTCGTCAGCGTCTACATTCCGGAGTACGTCGTCGGGCACTGGTGGGAAAATCTGCTCCACAACCAGAGTTCGCTGCGGCTCAAGGCGCGCCTGCTGTTCGAACCGGGTGTGATGGTCACCAGCGTGCCCTACCAGTTGCGCTCCTCGCGAAATCGCAAGCCGCCCACCGTCACACCGAGCCCCGGGCAGGTCCGGCGCGGCATCGTCGCCCCCTGATTCGCGACCTGCGCCGCGATCAGCTATCGGCTCGGCCGGTGACGAGTGTGAATGCCACTGCCCCACATCCGAATCCGTGCGGGCACCTCACCAAGGATTCGTAGCGGCCGGGCCGACGGGTTATCGCCGCCGGCGAGGCGCTGCCGAGCGGGGTGGCGCCGCACGCATGTGGTCGCGCACCGGAGACAGCAGAGCGGCCAGTGTCGTGGTGTCCTCGCGCGACAACGGCTCGAACAGTTGCTGGTTGACGACCTCGGTATGGCCGGGCAGCACCTCGGCGAGCAGGGACCGGCCGGCATCGGTGATCGTGACGGTGACGCTGCGCTCGTCGTCCGCGGAGGGGGCGCGCGTGACCAGGCCCGCCTTTTCGAGCAGACCTGCCTGATAGGTCAGTCCGCTGCGGCTGTAGACGACGCCGTCGGCCAGGTCGGTCATGCGCTCACTGCCCGTGGGGGAGTCGAGGCCGAGTCGCGCCAGTAGCTGGAACTGCACGTAGCTCAGATCGCCGGCGTCTCGCAGCTGTTGCTCGACCGCGTGCCGCAGCAGGCCGGCCACCTCCATGAGGGCGAAGTACGCGCCCAGTTGGGCGGCATCCAGTGGCCGCGGGCTCTCCGACATGGCACGACTGTACAACTCTTGCTTCGATTTCGAAACTCTTGCTTCGAATTCAAAGCACTGCTACGGTTGCGGAGTGCTTCGAGTTCGAAGCACATCACATCGAGAGTGAGGCACCACGATGAAGGCGATCCGATTTCACGAGTACGGCGATCCCGGCGTTCTTCGCTACGAGGACGTCGACCTTCCTGTTCCCGGTCCCGGACAGGTGCGGGTGCGCGTCGCGGCGACCTCGTTCAACTCCGTCGACGGCAATATTCGGGCGGGATTCATGCAGGGCCCGATGCCGCTGACCCTGCCGCACATCCCCGGCCTGGACCTCGCCGGAACCGTCGACGCGCTCGGCGAGGGTGTCGCCGAATGGGCGGTCGGTGAGCGGGTCGTCGGCTTCCTGCCGTTCACCGGCGACGGCGCCGCGGCGGAGTATGTCCTCGCGCCCGCGGAGATTCTGGCGGCGGCGCCCGCGAATATCCCGCTCGCCGATGCGGCCGCACTGCCGGTGGTCGGTCTCACCGCGTGGCAGGCCCTGTTCGACCACGCCGGATTGAAGCCCGACCAGCGGATTCTGATCAGCGGCGCCGGCGGAGCCGTGGGTGGTTACTCGTTACAGCTGGCCAAGGCGGCCGGCGCCTACGTGATCGCCACCGGCAGCCCCCGCAGTCGCGAGCGCGTCGCGGCGCGGGGTGCCGACGAGGTCATCGACCACACCACCACGGATGTGGCCGCCGCGGTGGCCGAGCCGGTCGACGTCCTGCTCAATCTCGCGCCGATCAGCCCGGCCGAGTTCGCGGCGCTGGCCGGACTGGTCCGCGACGGCGGCGTGGTGGTCGGTACCACCGTGTGGATGCCCGCCCCGGCGGACGAGGCGCGCGGTGTGCGCGCGGTGGACGTCTACGTCCGCAGCGATGCGCGGCAATTGGCGGAACTCGTTGCGCGCGTGGATCTTCGCGAGCTGATCGTGGATGTCGACGAGCGGGCTCCGCTGGCCGAGCTGGCGTCGGTGCACACCCGGGCGGCCGCGGGGACGCTGCCGGGCAAGGTCGTCGTTCTTCCGGCCGCAAACTGATACGTCGGTGTTCAGAAACTGGACACTTCACGATGCTCGATTCATCCCACTATGGCTTCCATCCCATCGTGTTGTATCCAGGAGGTTTCGATGACGGTCGTCTCCGAGTTCCCGATCCGGGCGGACGTTCGGGCGGTACTCAGCGGTCGAAAGCAGCTGCTGATCGACGGCGAATGGACCGATGCCGGATCGGGTCGGACGTTCCCGACGAACAATCCCGCCGACGGCAGCGTGCTGGCGGAGGTGGCCCACGGCGAGGCGGCCGACGTGGATCGCGCCGTCCGCGCCGCCCGCCGCGCGTTCGACAACGGGCCGTGGCAGTGGATGAAACCCAATGAGCGCGAACGGTTGCTGTGGCGGGTCGGCGACATCCTCTCCGAACGCGCGGAGCAGTTCGGCGAACTCGAGGCGCTGGACAACGGTAAATCCGCCACGATCGCCACCGTCGTGGACACCGCATGGGCGGCCGACGTCTTCCGCTACTACGCGGGCTGGGCGACCAAGATCGTGGGCAGCACGGTGGATGTGTCGATGCCGTTCGCGCCGCCCGGCAGCCGGTTCCACGCCTACACCCTGCGCGAGCCGGTCGGTGTCTGCGGGTTGATCGTGCCGTGGAACTTCCCGCTGTTGATGGCGGCCTGGAAACTCGCCCCCGCCCTGGCTGCCGGAAATACGGTGGTGCTCAAGCCCGCCGAGCAGACACCGCTGACCGCGTTGCTGCTGGGAGAGGTGTTCCAGGAGGCCGGATTCCCGCCCGGCGTGGTCAATATCGTGACCGGATTCGGTGATGCCGGCGCCGCCCTGGCCGCGCACGACGGCGTCGACAAGGTCGCCTTCACCGGATCCACGGAGGTCGGCAAGCTGGTCGTCGACGCCGCCAAGGGCAATCTGAAGAAGGTCTCGCTGGAACTGGGCGGCAAGAGCCCCAATGTGGTGTTCGCCGACGCGGATTTCGACGCCGCGGTCACCGGCTCGCTCAACGCCTGGCTGTTCAATCACGGCCAGTGCTGTGTCGCGGGGACGCGACTGTATGTGGAGGACAAGATCTTCGGCGATTTCACCGGCGCGGTGGCCGAGGCCGCCTCCCGGGTGAAGATCGGCCCCGGCTTGGACCCGGCCACCGAACTGGGCCCGCTGGTATCGCAGGAGCAGTTCGACCGTGTCACCGGCTATCTGCAGGCCGGTCTCGCCGACGGTGCCACGGCGCTGACCGGCGGAGGCCGCCACGGCGACACCGGATACTTCGTGCAACCGACCGTATTCGTTGATGTGCGGCCCGAATTCAGCATCGTGCGCGAGGAGATCTTCGGCCCGGTCGTGGCGGCGCTGCCGTTCGATGCCGACGAAGGCCTCGCGGCGGCCGCGCACCAGGCCAACGATTCGATCTACGGCCTGGCCGCGGGCATCTGGACCCGTGACATCTCCAAGGCGCACCGGGTGGCCCGCGAGTTGAAAGCCGGCTCGGTGTGGATCAACCAGTACAACGGCTTCGACACCGCGATGCCCTTCGGTGGTTACAAGCAGTCCGGCTGGGGTCGTGAACTCGGTCCGGACGGCCTGGACCTGTATCTGCAGACCAAGTCGGTCAACGTCGCCCTCTGATCCCAGCGCAGGAGAACTTTCGTGAAGACAACAGCAGCAGTACTCATCGAGCCCGGCAAACCCTTCGAGCTGATGGAACTCGACCTGGACGGTCCCGGTCCCGGCGAGGTCCTGATCCGCTACACCGCCGCCGGATTGTGCCATTCCGACCTGCATCTGACCGACGGTGATCTGCCGCCGCGCTATCCGATCGTCGGCGGGCACGAGGGATCGGGAATCATCGAGGAGGTCGGTCCCGGCGTCACCAAGGTCGCTCCCGGCGATCATGTGGTGTGCAGTTTCATTCCCAACTGCGGCACCTGCCGGTACTGCTCGACCGGCCGGCAGAATCTGTGCGATATGGGCGCGACCATCCTGGACGGCTGTATGCCCGACGGGACGTTCCGATTCCATTCCGGCGGAGTGGATTTCGGCGCGATGTGCATGCTGGGGACCTTCGCCGAGCGGGCGACGATCTCCCAGCATTCGGTGGTGAAGGTCGACGACTGGCTGCCCCTCGAGACCGCGGTCGTCGTGGGTTGCGGGGTGCCGACGGGGTGGGGCAGCGCCGTCTACTCGGGCAACGTGCGCGCCGGTGACATCACGGTGATCTACGGCATCGGCGGCCTGGGCATCAATTCGGTGCAGGGCGCCGTCCACGCCGGGGCCAGGTACGTCGTGGTGGTGGATCCGGTCGGCTTCAAACGCGAGATGGCGCTGAAAATGGGGGCCACCCATGCCTTTCCGACGGCCGAGGAGGCGGCCGAGAAGGTCGTCGAACTGTCCTGGGGGCAGGGCGCAGATCAGGCGATCATCACCGTCGGCACGGTGACCGAGGAGGTCGTGTCGGCCGCCGTCGGCATCATCGGCAAGGGTGGGATCGTGGTCGTCACGGGCCTGGCCGATCCGGCCAAGCTCACCGTTCACGTCTCCGGCGCCGACCTGACGCTGAACGAGAAGACCATCAAGGGCACGCTGTTCGGATCCGCCAACCCGCAGTACGACATCGTGCGGCTGCTGCGGCTCTACGACAGCGGTCAGTTGCAGCTGGACGAGCTGATCACCACGCGATATTCGCTCGAAGACATCAATCAGGGCTATCAGGACCTGCGCGAGGGCAAGAATATCCGTGGTGTGGTGATCCACGCCGGATCGTAGGTCCGGCCGCGGCCGCCGCGACGGTGGCGGCCGCGGTCCCCGCCCCGGAACCGCGGGAAGGCCGGGGAACCGCGACCGGCGTGAGTGTGCCCGGCAGACAGGAGGTAGCACCCGATGGCGACATCGCAGTGCGGCGATGCGACGGCCTCGGCGCCGCGCCGGGAAATCGAGTTGTCGTGGCGGCGCTCGAAAATATCCGGCGTGCCACCCGAATTCGACGGATTCCCCGATCTGCCCGCGGTGGAGGTCGATCCACGCAGCCGGCTGCTCGAGGCCGCGCGACCGGTGCTCGATCAGATGGCGGTCGCCCTCGCCGACACCGCCTACAGCCTGCTGCTCGCGGATCGCGACTGCCGGCTGGTCTACCGGTGGTTCGGCGATCCGCGTTTCGAACAGGCGCTGGACACACTCGGCATCCGGAGCGGGACCAGCCTCGCCGAGGACACCTTCGGAACCAATGCGCTGGGTACCGCGCTGGAAACCCGCCGCGGCATCGCCGTCAACGGCTCCGAGCACTACATCGAGCGCTTCAAGGGATTCACCTGCTACGGTCACCCGATCCTGCATCCGGTCACGCGCCGTCTGGTCGGTGCATTGGACATCACCAGCACCAACACCCACGCCGATCCGTTGCTCGGTCCCTTCCTGCAGCGGGCGGCGCAGGACATCGAACAGCGGTTGCTGGATCAGGCCAAGGCGTCCGAACGTGCGCTGCTGGCCGCGTTCCAGACCGTGTCCCGGCAGCGGCGCGCCATCGCCGCGGTCGGTGACGACATCGTGCTGACCAACAAGAGCGCGGTGGATCTGCTCGGTCCCTCCGACTACGCGCTGTTGCGTCTGCTGGCCGAGCGGACCGTGGCACATCCGCGGGTCACCGAGGTTCGGCTCGCCTCCGGTGCGGCGGTGCGCATTCATCTGTCGCAGGCGCCCGGCGCCGGCACCGGCATGCTGTTCCACCTCGAACCCATCGACGAGGTGGCGACCGTGACGATGGTGCGGACGGACAGCACCAGGCAGCGGGCGTTGGACGGCGCGACGGCGGGGCCGGTTCTGATCGTGGGCGAACGGGGATCCGGCCGCAGTGGCGAGGCTCGGCGGATGACGCGCGGTGAAGAGGTGGAATTCCACCAGTGCGCGGAGGTCGCGGCGGGTGGCGCCCAGCAGTGGATCGACAGGTTGCGGGCGGACCTGTCCCGTCCCGGCGGCGCGGTGTGCGTCGACGGCGTCGATGCCCTGCCGGAGCCGGTCGTGGACCAGTTGATCGACGCGATCGACGCCGCTCGCGGCCGCAGGGTACTGCTCACCTCGCTGCCGCTGCGCGACAGCCACGGCGCGCACGCGGCGCTGGCGGCCAGGTGCGTGCAGCGGGTGGACCTGGCGCCGCTGCACGAACGCGCCGCCGAACTGCCCGCGATCACGAAAACCCTGCTGCACGAGCTCGATCCGTCCGCCGACGTGCGGTTGCTGCCGAGTGTGATCGAACTGCTCGCCACCCATCCGTGGCCCGGCAACCTGCACGAACTCAAGGCCGTGCTGGCGCACGTGCTGCGGCACCGTCATCGCGGTGACGTGACCGTGGCCGACCTTCCGGACCGTTACCGCGTGTCCTCGCGGGCCCGCCGCCTCTCCGGGCGTGAGCGCGCCGAACGCGATGCCATCGTCGAGGCGCTGCGGCGCAATCAGGGCAACAAACTCAAGACCGCACACGACCTCGGCATCAGCCGCACCACGCTGTACGCCCGGCTCAAGGCGCTGCGAATCACCGACGGCCGCACGTCGTTCGGCCGTCCCGCGTGCCGATAGCGCGGGGACGGCCGTCAGTGCCGCGACCGCGGAAACCGTCGCGGCAGGGCCTGACTCGGCCGCTGCCGGGACCGGATCACTTGCGTGCGACGGCCGCGTAGGCGGACACCTGGGCGTCCATCTTCTTCGGCGGTGCGACACCGTCGGGGTGCCAGCGGTGCGGTACCTCGACGCCCGGTTCGATCAGCTCCATGCCGTCGAAGAAGCGCGCGAACTCGTCGCGGGTGCGGACCTGGCACGGCAGGCCGCTGCGGCGGTAGATCTCGACCACGGTGCCTATCGCCGCCGGATCGAAGTCCGGGGTCACGTGTGTCATCACCAGGTACGAGCCCGGTACGAACCGCTTCATCAGCGTCTCGATGATGCCGTAGGCGTCCTGCTCGTCGGGCACGAAATGCATCAGCGCGTTGAGGCTGACCGCGACCGGCCGGGTCAGGTCCAGTGTCTCGTGCAACCCGGGGGCATCGAGAATCGCTTCGGGAGTGGTGACGTCGGCGGAGATGTAGTTGGTGCGTCCCTCCGGAGAGCTGATCATCAACGCCCGGGCGTGGACGAGCACGATCGGATCGTTGTCGACGTAGACGACTCGTGCGTCGGGGGCGACCTCCTGGGCCACCTGATGCAGATTCGGCTCGGTCGGGATACCCGTTCCGATATCGAGGAATTGGCGAATCCCCGCGTTCGCCAGGAATCGTGTCACGCGGTGGATGAAGGCCCTGTTCTGCTGCGCGGCCGTCCGCACTCCGGGCCAGGTCGCCACGACCTTCTCGGCCGCTTCCGCATCCGCGCTGTAGTGGTCCTGGCCGCCGAGGTAGTAGTCGTACATGCGGGCGGTGTGGGGCTGGTTCTGTCGCAGGTCGACAGGGGCGCCGGATTCCACGGTCGCAGTCCTTTCCGAGACGAAGTGGCCCTGGCGAAACGCGGTGCGCCGGGTCGAACGTGTTGCGGGCAACGGGAATCGGCGACCCGGCCGATTCCCGCACGCCGGGTGAGTCTACCCGGCGCCCCCGGCGCAGACCCGGTTCTCCGACGATCTTGTCGCCGCCCGCTCTACCACGACGGCCTCACCGAGGCCCGCGTCCGTGGCCGCGAACGCCGCGGTGGAAAACACCTTCGCGAGTTCAACGACGCTCGTGTTCCGTTGAGGCGTACCATGTTTCGGCGAAGCGGTCCAGGCTACTTGCCGCTGAAGACCGGGAATTTTCCGGCTTCGCCGTAATCGCGGAACTGTTCCATGGTGCGCAACGTGTGCATGTCGTCGTCGGAGATCACGAAGTCGACCTGAGCGTTGCTTCGCATGTGGTCCGGATTCGCCGTTTTCGGCAGCGGGAGAGTGCCGAGCTGCAGCGTGTAGCGGATGCACAGCTGGGGCACGGTCACTCCGTAGCGATCCGCCATCGCGGCGATCTCCTGGTTGTTCAGTATTTCCCCGTGTGCGATGGGGGAGTAGGCCTGCACGAGGATGTCCTTGCGCCGGCAGTAGTCGATGAGGTCGGCCGGGGTGTTTCCGACGTGGACCAGCAGTTGATTCACCTGCGGTGCGACCGTGCAGGCCGAGAGGATGTTGTCGAGGTCGCGCTGTTCGAAGTTGGAAACACCGATGGACCGCAGCTTCCCCGCTCGATACGCGTCCTCGAGGGCACGCCACGCCTCCCGATTGCCCTCCGCGTAATCCCCGCCCCGGAAATCGGCCCAGGGCTGCGGACTGTGGATCAGCATGAGGTCGATGTAATCGAGCCCCATCGTGTCGAGCGACCCGTCGATGGCGGCCGCCGCGTCGGCGTAGTTCTTGATCTCCGCCGCCAGTTTGCTGGACACGAACAGATCGTCCCGGGCGACGCCGCAGGTGCGGACCCCTTCCCCGACGCCTCGTTCGTTCCCGTACGCCTGCGCGGTGTCGATATTGCGGTATCCGATCTCTACGGCATCGGCCACCGCCCGGGCGGCTTTGTCGTCGTCGATGAACCAGGTGCCCAGGCCCAGCTTGGGCGCCTGCACCCCGTTGGACAGCGTGTACGTCTCGTTCACAACCATCGATCTCGACTCCTTCTGTCGTCGAAACATTTGCGGGAGAGGGATTGTCGATTCGGTCGCGCACCGATCCGGCCGTCGGCGGCGCGGCAGCGGACATCGGCGTACAGCCGTCGACTACCCACTGCGGCCCGGCTGTACCGCTACCGAGATCGATGCGGTTGACGACGGTGTCATGTTCACCACGAGGTGCCCAGCTCAGCGGCTTCACAGCATGGTCGTGGAACGCTGGCGCGCGTTCGTCCGTCCGTCCGACAGAAAGTCCTTCGATGTCGACTCTCAATGGGCTGCCCGCTCATATTCTGCTGGTTCACTTCGTGGTGGTCCTGGTGCCGTTGACCGCCGTGCTCACCATCGTGTGTGCGCTGTGGCCGGCGGCGCGCCGGCGGTTCGTGTGGCTGAACCTGTCGCTGGCTGTGGTGGTCGTCGTCCTGACTCCGATCACCACCGAGGCCGGTGAATGGCTCGAGCGCCGGGTCGGTGCGAATCCCGACCTGCGCACCCACACCCACCTCGGCGACACGTTCCTCTACTTCGCCGTCGCGTCGGTCGTCGCGGCGGGCCTGATCGCCGTGGTTCATGTGCGGGAGAGCCGTGAGCGCGGGCTCTCCCGCCTGCTGGTGGGCGCGGTGGCGGTCGTCGCGATCGCGGCGAGCGCGGCCGCGACCGTGCAGATCTACCGCATCGGCGAATCCGGGGCGGGTTCGGCCTGGCACGGAGCGGCGACGCGGCCCGCGCACGCGCGCGCCGCGACGCAGGGCGCCACGTCGTCGCGGTGAACGGCTCCGCAATTCGATGCAACCTGTTCTAATCGGGGTGTCCGGGCCGGGACTCGGACCGTATCGACGCCGAGCGGAGTGAGATCGTGCCCCTAGCTCTGACCGCGGATCAGGCGGCGCTGGCGCAGGCCGTCAGCGGATTCGCCGACCGCCACCACACGCGTGAATACACCCGCAAGCACACCGATCGGCTCGCCGCCGGCGAACTGCCCACCTTCTGGGCGGACCTGGTCGCGCTGGGGCTGCCCGGTGTGCATCTGCCGGAGGAGCAGGGCGGGCAGGGCGGAACGCTCGACGAGATGGCGGTGGTACTCGCCGAATCCGGGCGGGCGCTGCTACCCGGGCCACTCCTGCCCTCCGTGATCACGAGTGCCATCGTCGCGTCGGCGGAATCCGTTGCGGTGGTGAGTGATACGTTGCGGCGTTTCGCCGAGGGCGGGACCGGCGCGACGGTGGACGCCGGTCACGGAGTGCGGTTCGCGGAGGCCGGCTCGAGCGGTGAGACCGGCCCGGTGCTGGGCGCCGCCGCGGCCGACGTGCTGGTGGTGGCCGCGGCCGACGGCGGCCGCATCCGGTGGTTCCTGGTGGAACGTGACGCCCCGGGCGTGCAGATCGAGACGTGTGCCGGGTCGGATCTGGGCCGCGATCTCGCCGTCGTCCGCTTGCGCGATGTCGCCGGAATCGAGCTCACCGGCATCGACACCGGCTACGCCGAGGCGGTCGCCACCGCGTTCATGGCCGCCGAGGCCGCCGGGGTGATCCGCTGGTGTTCGGACACGGCCACCGAATACATCAAGGCGCGCAAGCAGTTCGGCCGTCCCGTCGGTTCCTTTCAGGCCGTGCAGCACCGCGCCGCGCAACTGCTGATCACCAGTGAACTCGCCACCTCGGCGGCCTGGGACGCGGTACGCGGTCTCGCCGACGATCCGGCGCAGCGCACGCACGCCGCGGCCGGTGCCGCGCTCACCACCCTCGGCAATGCCGTGCACGCGGCCGTGGAATGCCTGTGCCTGCACGGCGCGATCGGTTTCACCTGGGAGCACGACCTGCACCTGTACTGGCGGCGGGCCATGTCCCTGGCCGGTCTCGGCGGCTCCGCGGAGAGCTGGGAACGCCGGCTCGGCGAAGTCGCGCTCGGTGGTCCGCGCACGTTCGCGGTGCCGCTGCCGGAAACCGATTCCTCGTTCCGCACCTGGGTGTCGGAGATTCTGGATCGGGCCGCCGCCCTGGACAACCCGACACCCGGCAAGATCGGTGACCACGACGCCACCAATACCGGTCCTCGCCGCACGCTGCTCGCCGACTCCGGTCTGGTCTCACCGCCGATGCCGAAACCGTGGGGGATCGAGGCGGGTCCGCTGGAACAGTTGATCCTGCAGGACGAATACGACCGGCACGCAATCGCGCAGCCCTCCATGGGAATCGGCCAGTGGGTGGTGCCGATCGTGCTGCAGCGCGGCACCCCCGAACAGCTCGCCCGGCTCGCCGCGCCGGCACTGCGCGGCGAAGAGATCTGGTGTCAGCTGATGAGCGAACCGGAAGCGGGGTCGGATGTGGCATCGCTGAGCCTGCGCGCCACCAGGGACGGCGACGGCTGGCGGCTCAACGGCCAGAAGATCTGGACCACGCTGGCCCATCGCTGCGACTGGGGGCTGCTGCTGGCCCGCACCGATCCCGAGGCCGAACGCCACCGCGGCCTGACCATGTTCCTGGTCGATATGCACGGTGCGGGGGTGACGGTCCGCCCCATCACCCAGTCCAGCGGTCAGGCCGAATTCAACGAGGTGTTCTTCGACGACGCCTTCGTCGGAGACGACATGGTCCTCGGCGAGGTCGGGCAGGGCTGGGCGCTGACGCTGGAAACCCTTGCCCAGGAACGACTTTTCATCGGCGGCGTCCGCGACCCCGGACACGACTCCCGCATCGTCGGCATCATCGAACGCGGGGAGTACGCGGGCAGCCGTGAGAACGCCCTGCGCGTGCTGGGCCGGATCAGCGCGCGCGGCGCCGCCGTCTCGGCGATGAATCTGCGCGAGACCATCCGGCGCCTCGGTGGTCACGGAATCGGCCCGGCCACCAGTATCTCCAAGGCCGCGGCCTCGATGCTGCACACCGACGCCGCGGCCGCCGCTCTCGAACTCATCGGCCCCGCCGCGGCGCTGAACGAGAAGGACTGCGAGGTCGTCCTGCACGAACTCGACATCCCGAGTTGGGTGATCGGCGGCGGGACCCTGGAAATCCAGCTCAACACCATCGCCACCCTGGTCATGGGGTTGCCGCGGAAATAGCGGGGCTCAGTTACGGACGAAGGTGATGGGCAGGCCGTCCTTGGGGTAGGGCAGAGAGTGGTAATCCAGGGGCGGGACGTAGGCGGGGTCCACCCGCCAGTGGTAGTCGCGCAGCAGGCGGTGCATGATCGACTTCACTTCCAATCCGCCGAAATGCATGCCGATACATTTGTGCGCGCCGCCACCGAACGGCTCCCACGCGAAGCGATGGGATTTGTCCTCGCGGCGTCCGGGTCCGAAGCGGTCGGGATCGAAGGTGTGCGGGTCGGTCCAGTACTGCGGCATCAGGTGGGTGAACTGGATTCCGATGACGACATCGGTGCCGGCCGGAATCCGAACCCCGTGGATCACCGTGTCTTTCACCGCGTAGCGGACCAGGACCGGGACCGGGGCGCGCAGTCGCAGCGCCTCGCGCATCACCAGATCGATGGATTCCAGACGCTCGAGTTCGGCCATCGACGGTGCCGGCCCCAGCGCCGCTGCCTCACTGCGGCACCGTTGCTGCCATTCCGGATGCTGTCCCAGATACTGCAGGATCGTCGAGGTGGTGATGGTGGAGGTGTCGTGGGCGGCCATCATCAGGAAGATCATGTGGTTGACCACGTCGTCGTCGCTGAAGCGGGCGCCGTCCTCGTCTTCGATGTGGCACAGCACCGAGAAGATGTCGTCGGTCTGTTCGGCACGTTTCGCGGGCAGGTAGTGGCGCAGAAAATCCTCGAGGACCTTGCGGCCGCGGTAGGCCTTACCCCAGCGGGTGAACGGCACGTTACCGCGCACGATTCCGGCCGCGGCCTGCACACATGCGATGAAGGCCCGGTTGATTCGGTCCATCTCGGCCGGTGTGGTGTCCGCGGCGCCGCCCATGAACAGGTCGGCCGCGATATCGAGGGTGAGCTGCTTGAGTTTCCAGTACGCGGGGAAGGATTCGCTTTCGCCCCAGTGCGCGACACCCTGTTCGATCGCCGGATGCAGCCGCTCGGTATAGGCCTGCAGACGGGGACGGGTGAACGCCTGCTGCATGATTCGCCGATGCCGCTTGTGCTCGTCGAAGTCGATGAGCATGAGCCCGCCGTGGAAGAACGGGCCGACCAGCCGCGACCAGGCGGGCTCGTTGGCCAGCGCTCCGTCCTTGTTCAGCAGCGCCTCCCCGCAGGCGTCGGGACCGAGCAGCAGGGCCGCGGTCCGGCCGAGGGAATACATCGGGGCGACGGGCCCGTAGTGATCCCATTCCCGCTGGAACAGTGCGAGCGGGTCCTGGGCGTATTGCAGCAGTTGCCCGAGCACGGGATAGCCGCGATCCTCCCGTCGCTGGGTCGGAAGAGGCCTGGTCTCCAGGGCGTCGGCCGTCATCGCACACCTCGTCTCTGTGATGCCGCTCACGTCACAGCCTGATTCAGGAAGGACGTCCTGTCAACCTTGAATGCGAAGTCGCTGTGGCATGCTGGGGCCATGGCCGTGCAATCAGGGGTCTATCGCGGAGCGACCGCCGCCGAACGGGCCACCGAACGCCGGTCGCGCCTGCTGGACGCAGGTCTCACGGTGTGGGCCGACGCCGGAACCCGGACGACGATGACCGCGGTCTGCGCCGAGGCCGGACTCAGCGAGCGCTACTTCTACGAGAGTTTCACCGGACTCGACGCCCTGCTCGAAGCCGTCCTGAACCGGATTGCCGTCGAAATCGAGGACAACAGCCGCAGCGCCGCCGAGGCCGCCGGAGACGATCCGGAAGCGCGCATGCGGGCATCGATCGGTGCGTTCGTGCGGCTGCTGGTCGAGGATCCGCGCAAGGGCCGGGTCGCGATCGTCGAATCGGTGGCGTTTCCGCATTTGCGCAGGCGCCGTACGGAATTGCTGCGGCATCTGGCGCACGAGTCGGCCCTCGAAGTGCGAACGTGGCTCGGCGATTCCGGCCGCAGCCGGGCCGCCGACGAAACCTCCGGGCTCCTGTTCATCGGCGGTATGGCCGAACTGGTCACCGCCTGGCTCGACGGCGCCATCGAGGTGAGCGCCGAGGAGATGGTCGAGGCCGCGTGCCGGGCGCTGCGCGGTCTCTATCGCTGAATGCCGGTGGTGAGGATGGCCGCGAGTTCGCGGTAGGCGTCGGCGTCGTCGAGGCCGGTTTCGGTACGGACGCCGCCCTGCTGGATGCGGACCATCATGGTCGCGGCGAGGTCGGCGGCGAAAGCGGCGTGGACTTCCCGGAATTCGCCGGCCGCGACGCCGTCGTCGACGAGTTCGCGGACTCGTCGCGCGGCGAGGCGGGTGTTCTGCTCGTACACCTCCCGGGCCGGTGCGAAGGCGTCCAGGTCGGTCATGAACTGCTGCGATGCGGCGCCGAGCACAGCTCCGACGGCCGACAGGTAGGCGATGATGCGTTCGCGGGCGCCGGTGGTGGGGGCGATGCGCTGCTCGACATCGTCGGTGGCGCGGCGGAAGAAGTGCACGGTGGCGGCGCGGACCAGTTGTTCCTTACTGCCGGCAAGTGTGTAGAGCGTGCTCTTGGAACACCGCAGCCGCGCGGCGATCTCGTCGAGGGTGAGGTGGGCGAAGCCCTCGGTCAGGAAGAGGTCGACCAGCGCGTCGAACAGTTCGGTCCGCCGCCGGGTGCCGAAACCGCTGCGGGTCGTCTGCGTCATGCCTGAATAGTACTCAAACAAGTCTTGCAGTACGGTACGGCGGACAGTACTGTAGCCGATAACCGAGTACTGCCATGCGTGGCCGAGAGGGAGGATGTCGTGGCTGTCGATCGATTGCTGCCCACCGACGAGGCGCACGAGCTGATCCAGCTCACCCGTGACATCGCGGACAAGGCGCTCGCGCCGATCGTCGATGAGCACGAGCGGTCGGAGTCGTATCCGAGCGGTGTATTCGCCACGCTCGGCGAGGCGGGGTTGCTGAGTCTGCCGTATCCGCAGGAGTGGGGCGGTGGTGGTCAGCCCTACGAGGTATATCTGCAGGTGCTCGAGGAGATCGCGGCGCGGTGGGCGGCCGTCGCGGTCGCGGTGAGCGTGCACAGCCTCGCCTGCCATCCGCTGATGGCGTTCGGGACCGAGGAACAGCAACGCCGCTGGCTACCGGAGATGCTGGGCGGCACGACAATCGGTGCCTACAGCCTGTCCGAGCCGCAAGCCGGATCGGATGCCGCGGCGGTGGCGTGCAGGGCCGTGCCCGCCGACGGCGGGTATCGGCTCAACGGCACCAAGGCGTGGATCACCCACGGTGGTGTCGCCGATTTCTACAACGTGTTCGCGCGGACCGGTGAAGGCTCGCGCGGCATTTCGTGTTTCTTGGTTCCGAAAGACCTCGAGGGGCTGAGTTTCGGCAAGCCCGAGGAGAAGATGGGCCTGCACGCGGTGCCGACGACCACCGCCCACTACGACGACGCGTACCTGTCCGCGGAACGCCGGATCGGCGCCGAGGGGCAAGGACTCCAAATCGCTTTGAGCGCACTGGATTCCGGTCGTCTCGGAATCGCGGCCGTGGCAACAGGTTTGGCGCAGGCCGCCCTCGACGAGGCCGTCGCCTATGCGAAAGAGCGCAGCACCTTCGGCAAGAAGATCATCGATCATCAGGGGCTGGGTTTCCTGCTCGCCGACATGGCCGCCGCCGTCGACTCCGCACGGGCCACCTACCTCGACGCCGCGCGCCGCCGTGATGCCGGACTGCCCTATTCGCGGCAGGCCTCGGTCGCCAAACTCGTCGCCACCGACGCCGCGATGAAGGTGACCACCGACGCGGTGCAGGTCTTCGGAGGCTACGGCTACACCCGCGACTTCCGCGTCGAGCGGTACATGCGGGAAGCCAAGATCACCCAGATCTTCGAGGGCACCAACCAGATTCAGCGCTTGGTCATCAGCCGCTCGCTCGCGAAGTAGCCACCGCGGACCCGGCCGGCGCTACCGGCCGGTGAAGAACCGTCGGATGACGGTGGTGGCGTCGGCGTCTGAAAATCGCGGCGACGGCAGGACGTATCGCGACGCGGTGCTCGCCCGACGGCACCTCCGGCAATCGAGCGCCGAGTGCGACGATGATCGGATCATGATCAGGCCGAAAGTGATCCTCAGCCGGGCGATGGAGGCAGGGCTCGTGGTGGTGGGGCTGGCCGTGTTGTGGGCCGGCGACCCGAACGACTGGCTCGTGGTCTGGGACGTTCTGGCGGCCGTGTACGTCGTGATCTGGGCGGTGCGGCTGCTGCGCAACCGGCGCGAGGACGACCCCGAGGAATGGCTCGCCGAGGTGCAGGGCGACTGGGCGGCGCTGCTGGCGATCGGGTTGGCCAGTGCGGTCGGGCTGGTCGCGGTCGTATCGATGATCGCGAATGTCGACGAGAAATTCGGGGCACCCGCGAAAGCCGTTGCGGCCGTCGCGGCCCTGCTGGCCTGGTTTCTGCTGCACCTTGGCTTCGCGGAACAGTATGCGCGGACCTATTACGCGCTGCTGCCGGACCGCACGCTGGCGTTCCCGGGATCGGAGCAACCGAATCTGCTGGATTTCGCCTACTTCGCGTTCACCATCGGCGTGTCCTTCGCGGTCTCCGATGTCGAGACCCACCATCGGGACATCCGCGTACAGGTTCTGGTGCATTCGGTGCTCGGCTTCTTCTACAACGCCGCGGTCATCGGAGTCGCGGTCGGGGTGGTGACCGGCGGGCGGTGATCACGCCGCACGCGCGTCCGGCTACGACGCGAGCCAGACCGCACGCAACCGTGCGGCGGCGACCGCGCTCTGGCGCAGTCCCGCTTCGTAGGCGGGGCGCAGGGCGGCCGGGGCGAAGACGTCCGCACCTGTGGCGGCGATGGCTTGGGCGTCCGGGGACACGGAAACCGTTGTGGCCAAGGCGAGTTCGTCGTCGGTGTCGGCTCGTGGGTAGAGGTGGGCGCCCGGTTCCAGGATCACGATCGTCTCGGCGCCGGCCGCGAGGTCGGCGTTGATCGGGGAGCGTACGCCGCCGTCGGCGTAGTGGCCGCCGTCGATCGGGATCGGCGGGAACACTCCCGGCACCGCCGTGCTCGCCGCGACCGCCTCCGCCACGGACGCCGCCTCGGTTCGGGTCCACGCGCGCAGGTCGCCGGATTCGGCGTCGACCGACGTGATGACCAGATCGCGGTCCGGCCAGTGCGACATCGCCAGCAGGGCGTCCATTCGCGCGACGTGTTCGGCGGCGTCGGCGGGGACGGGCGGGGCAGGTTCCTGCCCCGGCTCGGGCGGGGTGAGCAAGCGGGCGACGTCGCCGCCGTCGGCGAGTATCGCGGCGACGACCGCGCCGGCCGAGGTGCCGACGACACGGTCGGCTTGCGCGAGGTCGATCCCGGCTTCCCGCAGGCCGACCAGCAGCCCGACCGTCCATACGGTGCCGACCGGACCACCTCCGCCCAGCACGAGCGCGGACCGAAAACCGTTGGGCGGCAGAGCGGAAGTCACGCGCCGAGCCTACCGGCGATCCCGAGGGCAGTGCTCCCGTCGCCCGGGGCGGTGGCGGCGTGCCGTCGGTGATCCGCGTGTGGCGGGTGCGATCGGAGGAGGCGGCGCCGGGTGTTCGGCACCGCGCGGATCGGGTAGTCGAGAGGCTCGATGGTCCTGGTAGAGCGGGTTGTGCGGGAAGTTTGCCGGAGTACGCTGAGTGGGTCGGCCTTCGATGAATCGGCCTCTCGATGAATCGAGACAACTCATGCACGAGCTGGCAATCGCGCAGGGGATCGTGAGCGGCGCGTGTGAACACGCTGCCGGGCGGCGGGTGTACCGCGTGACCGTTGCGATCGGGATGCTCTGCGCGGTGGTGCCGGATGCCCTGTACTTCTGTTTCGGCCTCGCGGCCGAAGGCACTCTCGCCGAGGGCGCCGAACTCGTCGTCGAGGAAATTCCGGGCCGGGCGCGCTGCCGCACCTGCGGCGCCGAATTCGGTCTGCCGGATCTGATCCCGCTGTGCGCGTGCGGCAGCGCCGACGTCGACATCCGCGCCGGGCGGGAGCTGCGAATCCGCTCCATGGAGGTGAGTGACACATGTGCGCAACCTGTGGATGCGGCGGCGACGACACCCAGGCGGTGATCACCGGTCCGCACGAACACGACCATCCGCACGATCACGATCACGGCGACACGCACGACCATGGCGTCGGGGACGCGCACGATCACGCCGGTCACACGCACGGGCGCGGCGACGGGGACGCGCAAGGTCACGGCGACGGGCACGCGCATGACCACCGCCGCCGGGACGCGCACGACCATGGTGACGGGCACACGAATGACCATGGCGACGGGCACGCGCATGACGCCCATGACCACCACGCAGACGAGCACCCGCCGGACGACCCCCAACGGCACGGGCACAGCGGTCCGCCGACCGAGACCGTCACTCTGGAACAGAAGGTCCTGGCCAAGAACGGCCAACTGGCACAAGACAATCGGCGCTGGCTGGCCGAGCGGGACATCCTCGCCCTGAACCTCACCAGCTCGCCGGGCGCGGGCAAGACGACGCTGCTCGAACGCACCATCCGGGAATGCCCGGGCATGCCGATCGCGGTCATCGAGGGCGATCAGGAGACCCTGCTGGACGCGCGGCGGATCGAATCCACCGGCTGCCCCGTGGTGCAGATCAACACCGGCGCCGGGTGTCATCTCGACGCGCAGATGACTCGCGGCGCGCTCGAATCACTGCATCCGGCGCGCGAGAGCGTGGTCCTGATCGAGAACGTCGGCAATCTGGTGTGCCCGGCCCTGTTCGACCTCGGCGAGCGCGCGAAAGTCGTCATCGTCTCGGTGACCGAGGGAACCGACAAGCCGTTGAAGTATCCCCACATGTTCGCCGCGGCCGGCCTAGTGCTGATCAACAAGATCGACCTGCTGCCCTATGTCGACTTCGATCTCGCCACCTGTACGCGTTACGTGCGGACGATCAATTCCGGGGTGACGGTGCTCCCGGTGTCCGCGACGAGCGGGGCGGGCCTCGGCGACTGGTACGGCTGGCTCGCCGGGCAACGCTCGTCGGTAGCTGCCGCACCCATTGAGGTTCATTTGCCGCGAGACTAATATTTGTGTGGTCTGTATCACAGATTGAGACGGCTTCGAGCCGGATCGGCCAGCCCCCGCCCGGCTCGGGAAGGCGGCATTCATGCCAACCCAGGAAGCAGTTCGGGCCGAAGAGACGCTGATACACGTCCTGTGGATCAACGCGGGCCTCAGTTGTGACGGCGATTCGGTGGCGTTGACTGCCGCCACCCAGCCCAGTGTCGAGGAAATCGCTCTCGGAGCGCTTCCCGGCCTGCCCAAGATCGCCGTACATTGGCCGCTGATCGATTTCGAATGCGGTCCGAACGGGGGAGCCGACGACTTCCTCGAATGGTTCTTCAAGGCCGACCGCGGTGAACTCGAACCCTTCGTTCTGGTGGTCGAAGGTTCGATCCCGAACGAGCAATTGCACGGCGATGGTTACTGGTGCGGTTTCGGCAACAACCCGGAGACGAATCAGCCGATGACCACCAGTGAATGGCTCGACCGGCTGGCGCCCAAGGCCACCGCGATCGTGGCGGCCGGCACCTGCGCCACCTACGGCGGCATTCACGCGATGGCCGGTAACCCGACTGGAGCGATGGGAGTTCCGGATTATCTCGGCTGGGGTTGGAAATCCAAGGCCGATATTCCGATCGTCTGCGTCCCCGGATGCCCGATTCAGCCGGACAATCTCTCCGAGACCCTGACCTATCTGCTCTACATGGCCACCGGCCAGGCGCCGATGATTCCGCTCGACGAAGCGCTGCGTCCGAAATGGCTGTTCGGTGCCACCGTGCACGAAGGCTGCGATCGCGCCGGATACTACGAACAAGGGGATTTCGCCGAGGAGTACGGCTCGCCGAAGTGCATCGTGAAGCTGGGGTGCTGGGGCCCGGTCGTGAAATGCAATGTGCCCAAACGTGGTTGGCTCAACGGCGTCGGAGGGTGCCCGAACGTCGGCGGTATCTGCATCGGCTGCACCATGCCGGGATTCCCGGACAAATTCATGCCGTTCATGGACGAACCGCCCGGTGGGAAGATCTCGTCCACCGCGTCCGGGCTGTACGGATCGGTGATTCGCAGCCTGCGCCACATCACCGGCCGCACGGTCGACAAGGAGCCGCACTGGCGGCACCGGGGGGAGAAACTCGATACGGGCGCGACTCGCACCTGGTAGGAGAATCTCGCGATGACACAGATCATCCCGGAGGCGTCGCACAAGAAGATCGAGCCGGATTCGCTCGTCGAAATGGCGTGGGATCCGATCACCCGGATCGTGGGCAGCCTCGGTATCTATACGAAAATCGATTTCGAGAACCGGGAAGTGGTCGAGTGCCACAGCACGTCGTCCATCTTCCGTGGCTATTCGATATTCATGCGCGGCAAGGATCCGCGGGATGCGCACTTCATCACCAGCCGCATCTGCGGAATCTGCGGTGACAACCACGCCACCTGTTCGTGCTACTGCCAGAACATGGCCTACGGCGTGAAGCCGCCGCATCTGGGCGAGTGGATCGTCAATCTCGGCGAGGCCGCGGAATACATGTTCGACCACAACATCTTCCAGGAGAATCTGGTCGGGGTGGACTTCTGCGAGAAGATGGTCGCCGAGACCAATCCGAGCGTCCTCGACGCCGCCCGCAAGGCCGAGGCGCCGCACGCCGCGATGCACGGCTATCGCACCATCGGCGACATCATGGAAGCGCTCAATCCCTTCACCGGCGAGTTCTATCGCGAGGCGCTACAGGTGAGCCGGTATACCCGAGAGATGTTCTGCCTCATGGAAGGCCGGCACGTGCATCCCTCGACGCTGTATCCCGGCGGCGTCGGCACCGTCGCCACGGTCCAGTTGATGACCGACTACATGTCGCGACTGATGCGCTACGTCGAATTCATGAAGAAGGTCGTGCCGATGCACGACGACCTGTTCGACTTCTTCTACACCGCGGTGCCCGGATACGAGCGGGTCGGCCTGCGGCGCACGCTGCTGGGCTGCTGGGGTTCGTTCCAGGATCCGGAGGTCTGCAATTTCGAATACAAGGATATGGAGGACTGGGGCCGGCGGATGTTCGTGACGCCGGGGGTGGTGGTGGACGGCAAACTCGTCACCACCTCGCTGCTCGATATCAATCTCGGCATCCGAATCCTTTTGGGCAGTTCGTATTACGACGACTGGACCGATCAGGAGATGTTCGTGAAGACCGATCCGCTGGGCAATCCGGTGGACCGGCGCCATCCGTGGAATCAGCACACCAATCCGAAGCCGCAGAAGCGCGACCTCGACGACAAGTACAGCTGGGTGATGTCACCGCGCTGGTTCGACGGCAAGGACCACCTGGCCCTCGACACCGGCGGCGGACCGCTGGCCCGGTTGTGGTCGACGGCGCTGGCCGGGCTGGTCGACATCGGCTACATCCGTTCGACCGGGCACAGCGTGCAGATCAACCTGCCCAAGACCGCCTTGAAGGGGCCGGTCGAACTGGAATGGAAGATTCCGGAGTACGGCAGCAACACCATCGAACGCGATCGTGCCCGCACCTACTTCCAGGCCTACGCGGCGGCGTGCGCACTGCATTTCGCCGAGAAGGCGCTCACGGAGATCCGGGCCGGCCGGACCAAGACGTGGGAGCACTTCGACGTGCCGGACGAGGGGATCGGCTGCGGTTTCACCGAGGCCGTGCGCGGTGTGCTGTCGCATCACATGGTGATCCGCGACGGCAAGATCGCGAACTACCATCCGTATCCGCCGACGCCGTGGAATGCCAATCCGCGCGACAGCTTCGGCACGCCGGGTCCCTACGAGGACGCGGTGCAGGGTCAGCCGATCTTCGAGGAGAACGACCGCGAACATTTCAAGGGCATCGACATCATGCGCACGGTGCGCAGCTTCGATCCCTGTCTGCCCTGCGGTGTGCACATGTACCTCGGGAAGGGCACGACCCTGGACCTGGTGCATTCACCGGCACAGATATCGACCGCCGAATAACCGGAGATCCGGTCCCGGCGGCAGGAGGAGGCGGTATCCACGCGTCCTGACGGTGAGTCCGCGGCGACGGTCGGCGACGACCGGTGGCGCAGCGCGGGTGATCGCATCGAGACACTGCTCGATGCGAGTTCCGCGGGTGGGGCGGCGGCCCGGGAGCGGGCCGAGGCGCTGGTCGGCGAGGTGGTCGATCTGTACGGCGCGGGACTGCGGCGCATCCTCGCCGTCCTCGACGAGGCCACGGTGCAACGACTGCTCGCCGACGATCTGGTCGCCAGCCTGCTGCTGGTGCACGGGCTGCATCCGCACGACGTGGCGACGCGGGTCGCCGGCGCGCTCGACAGCGTGCGGCCGTATCTGGGATCGCACGGCGGCGATGTGCGCTTGCTCGAGGTCACCGCGGAGGCGGTGGTCCGGCTGGAGTTGACCGGAAGCTGCCGCAGTTGCCCGTCGTCCTCGGTGACCTTGGAACTGGCGGTGGAGGACGCCGTGCGCGCGGCCGCACCGGAGATCACCGCGATCGAAGTGGTCGCCGCGGAGGCGGCCGCCGACAGCGCGGTGTTCGCCCCGGAGACGCTGTTCGCACACGTGCGATCCGGCGGAAACTGGATCGGCGCACCGGAATTGGCGGATCTGGCCGCCGGTGAGGTCGGCGGCTTCGCCCTCGGCGGGCTGACGGTACTCGCCTGCCGGGTCGGCGACGAGATCTACGTCTACCGCGATCACTGCCCGAACTGTGACCGGACACTGGCCGGCGCGGTTCTGCACCGCGGGATCGACGGCGACCCGGTGCTGCGCTGCCCCGGGTGCCGCGCCCATTTCGACGTCGTCCACCACGGTGCCCGCCTCGACGGGGGCGGACATCTCGAGCCGCTGCCGGTGCTGGTGCGCGACGGCGAACTGTCGGTGGCGATTCCGGTGGAGGTGGGCGGATGAATCCGACCGTGCGCGCACTGCGGCGCCTCGCCGCCGAACGCCCTGCGGCGCCGGCGGGGGAGCGGTGCGAGATGTGCGCGGAGGATATCGGCGCGACGCATCAGCACGTCGTCGACACCGCGAGCCGGCACATGTTGTGCGTGTGCCGGGGTTGCTATCTGCTGTTCACCGATCAGGCCGCGGCACTGCGCTACCGGGCGGTGCCGCAGCGGTACGTCTCATTCCCGGACTTCCGGATGAGCCTGCCGGAATGGGACGGCCTCGAGATTCCGGTCGGGCTGGCCTTCTTCTTCCACAGTTCGTCGGCCGGGCGCACCGTCGCGTTCTATCCGGGACCGGCCGGGGCCACCGAATCCGAACTGCCCCTGGATAATTGGCGCGCATTCACCGAATCGCATCCGGAATTCGGCGATCTCGCCGACGATGTCGAGGCACTGCTGATCCAGGTTCCCGAGCGCGACGCCGCCGCGGCACGCTGCCTGCTGCTGCCGATCGATGCCTGCTACGAGTTCGTGGGCCGGATCCGTTTGCTGTGGCGCGGTTTCGACGGCGGCGGGGATGTGCGCGACTATGTGGCGCGATTCTTCGCCGAGACGACGGCGCGGGCCCGGGCATACGATGCGGGGGAGGCGCCGTGAGCCCCGCCTACGCCACCACCTTCGCGGTGCTCGGCATGAAGCCCGAACCGTACACGGTCACTCCGATCCTGTCCGCGCGGATCGGAATCGCCTCCGTCGGTGACGAACCCGTGCACGCCATCGCGCTGCGCGCCCAGGTGCGCATCGAGCCGAACCGCCGGTCCTACACCGACGCCGAGAGCGCGGGACTGCTGGATCTGTTCGGCCCCCGCGACCGCTGGGACCACACCCAGCGCTCGTTTCTCTGGATGCACTGCGCCACCACGGTTCCCGGCTTCTCCGGCGGTGCGGAAGTGGATCTGCCGATGCCGTGCACCTACGACCTCGAGGTCGCGGGATCGAAGTATCTGCACGCGTTGCGCGACGGTGAGGTGCCGCTGCTGTTCCTGTTCAGCGGGACCGTCTTCATCCGCGGCAGTAACGGTTTCGCGGTGCAGCAGATCCCCTGGGATCGCGACGACCGCTACCGGATGCCGATCTCGGTGTGGCGGGAGCTGATGGCGGCGCACTTCCCGGGCGCGGGCTGGCTGCGGCTGCACGAGGACACCCTGGCCGCGCTCGCGGCCTACAAGGGCGAGCACGGTCTGCTCGGCTTCGACGAGACGGTCGCCAGGTTGCTCGCGGGCGCGCAGGAGTCGGCGTGAGTACCGCGCGATCGAGCCGAGAACGAGCCCGCGCGGTCGCCGACGCGGTGCTCTACGAGGGCTATCTGCTCTATCCGTATCGTGCCGACGCGCGAAAGAACCGGTGCCGCTGGCAATTCGGCGTCCTCGGTCCCCTCGGTGCGCACGCGTCCGGACTGGGCGAGGAATCCGAACTCACCGGGCAGATGCCGATGGCCCCGGACGGTGACCCGGTCCTGCGGTTCACGCTGCGATTCCTGCAACTGCAGCATCGCGGTGTGCACGACGCGGACGGTACCCCCGTCGCGGAGACGACCGCCGCGGGTGACACCTGGCCCGATTGGGACGAGGCCGTCGAACGGGAGATCACCGTCGGGCCGTGCGCCCCGGTCGCCATGACTGTGCCGTTCGAGATTCCGGGAGGTCGCGAGACCGAACCTCTCGCCGATCCGGCGACCGGGCCCGCGAGCATCGTGCGCACCCGCCGCCCGGTGCGCGGCGAATTCGAGCTGGCCGTCGCGACCGAGGGCGACCATCCGATCCTGAGTGTGACGGTGCGAAACACCGGGGAGCCGGCGGCCGACCGCCGCGACGCCCTGACCCGCTCGATGCTCGGTGCGCACGTGATCGCCGAGGCCACCGGCGCGGAATTCGTCTCGCTGCTGGAACCGCCGCCGGAGGCCGAATCCGCCGTGGCGCGGTGCGTCCAGCATCGCTGCTTCCCGGTGCTGGCCGGGCCGCGTGGCGACCGCGGCCTGATGCTGATCTCGCCCATCATCCTCTACGACCATCCCGAAATCGCCGAGCAGAGCCAGGAATCGCTCTACGACGCCACCGAGATCGACGAAATCCTCACCCTGCGCGTCATGGCCATGACCGACGAGGAGAAGGCGGCCGCGCGCGCCACCGATCCGCGCGCGGCCCGCATCGTGGACAGCTGTGACGCGATGACCGCCGAGCAGATGGCGCGACTGCACGGCGTGCTGCGCGACCCGGGCGCCGGGGAGAACCGGCTGGTGCCGGAGATCCCGCCCGGGATCGACTGGTGGGATCCGGTCGCCGACGGCGCGGTGCGGCCGGATTCGGATGCCGTGCCCATCGCCGGGACGCTGGTGCGCAAGGGCAGCCGGGTGCGGCTGCATCCGGCCCGGCGCGCCGATATCCACGACATGTTCTTCGACGGCCGCGAGGCGCGGGTCACCTCGGTGCACGCCGACGTCGACGGCCGCACCCACGTCGGTGTGGTCATCGCCGACGATCCCGGAGCCGATCTGCACGAATGGTACGGGCGTTACCTGTATTTCGATCCCGACGAACTGGAGCCGCTGGACGGACCGGGCGAGTAGCGCGGCCGGAGGAAAGGACGGATGTCATGGAGACGGTGGGAATGGTGGCGACGGGAGTCGTCGCGGCGGCGGTCGTCGTCGCGGCGCTGATCGGAATCCGCTCGATTCCGGATATGCGCCGCTACCTGCGAATGCGGCGGATGTGAGCAGCCGGGTGCTGGTCGCCGGGATCGGCAACATCTTTCTCGGCGACGACGGATTCGGCTCCGAGGTGGTGCGGCGGATACCGCCGGACCGCGACGAGGACGTGCGGGTGGTCGACTACGGCATCCGCGGCATGCATCTGGCCTACGACCTGCTCGATGCCTGGGATGCGCTGGTCCTCGTCGACGCCGTCCCGAATCGGGGCGCGGCGGGGCGCATCGAGGTGATGCGCGCCGAACCCGGCCAGGAGGCGCCGGCCGGTCTGGACGCCCACGGAATGGATCCGGCGGCGGTGTTCGCCGGGGTCCGGGCGCTCGGCGGGGTGGTGCCGCCCACCGTGGTCGTCGGCTGTCAGGTGTTGTCGACCGATGAGGGAATCGGCCTGTCCGCACCGGTGGCGGCCGCCGTCGACGAGGGCGCCGCGACCGTGGCGCGGGTGGTCGCGCAGCTGCGGATGTCGCGAACGGAGGTGTGATCGTGTGCCTCGGAATTCCGGGCCGGGTCGTGGAGATCGTCGACGGCTACGGCGGACAGCTGGCGCTGGTCGACGTCTCCGGCGCCGAGCGCAAGGTGAATATCGGCCTGCTGGAAGACGATCCGGTGGTACCGGGGGACTGGGTGATCATCCACATGGGCCTCGCCGTCGAGCGCACCGACGAGGCGGGCGCCCGCGAGGCGCTCGCCGGACTGCGACTGCTGAGCCGAGGCGAACCGTGAGTACCGAGGCGGGCCGAGTAGCGGGCACCGAGGCGGGCCGAGCGGTGGGCACCGAGGCGGGCCGAGCGGTGGATACCGAGGCGGGCCGAACGGCAGGCACCGAGGCGGGCCGAGCAGTGGATACCGAAGCGGCGGTAACCGGCGGCGGCCGCGTTCGTTGCCGGTTGGTGGTGCGCGGTGTGGTGCAGGGTGTCGGGTTCCGGCCCTTCGTCTACAGCACCGCCGCCGAACTCGCGTTGACCGGCAGTGTCGGCAACGACAGCGACGGGGTGATCGTCGACATCGAGGGAACACCGCGGGCGCTGGCCGAATTCATCGATCGGGTGCGCCGCCGTCCGCCACCGCTGGCGGTGGTCGACTCCGTCGAGCGCACCGATCTTCCGGTGCGCGGCGGCACCGGATTCCATATCGCCGGCACGACCCACGGCGGCGGTCGCACCCTGGCCTCGCCCGATGTGGCGATCTGCGCCGACTGTGCGCGGGAGCTGGCCGATCCGGCCGACCGCCGCTATCGGCATCCGTTCGTCACCTGCACCAATTGCGGCCCGCGCTTCACGATCATCGCGAGTCTGCCCTACGACCGTGAGCGGACCTCGATGGCCGATTTCGCGATGTGCGAGCACTGCGCGCGCGAGTATCACGATCCCGCCGACCGTCGTTTCCACGCTCAGCCGATCGCCTGCCCCGACTGCGGGCCCACCCTGCGCTTCTCCGGTCCCGGAACCGGTGACCCGGTGGCCGCCGCGCGAAAGATGTTGCGCGCGGGCGCAATCGTGGCGGTCAAGGGCATCGGCGGCTATCACCTGGCCTGCGCCGCCGACGACGAGAGGGCGGTGACGCGGCTGCGCGCCCGCAAACGGCGCGGCGCGAAACCCTTCGCCGTCATGGTCGCCGATCTCGCCGCGGCCCGCACCCTCGCGCGGGTCGACGCGGCCGCCGCGGCGGTGCTGAGCGGGCCACAGCGGCCGATCGTGCTGCTGCCGCGCGGTGAGCGAGCAGTAGCGGAATCGGTGGCGCCGGGGCTTCGCGAGCTCGGGGTGATGCTGGCCTACACCCCGCTGCATCTGCTGCTGTTCGGACTGCCCGGCGACCCGCCCGGACCGCTCGCGCTGGTGATGACGTCGGCCAATCTCGGCGGCGAACCCCTGTGCTACACCGACGAGGACGCCGCGCGACGTCTGCCGGAGCTGGCCGACGCCGTGCTGGACCACGACCGCCGCATCCTGGTGCCCTGCGACGATTCGGTGGTCCGGCTCGTCGACGGCATCGAACTACCGATCCGGCGCTCCCGGGGGTACGCGCCGCTGCCGCTGGCGTTGCCGCAGGAGTCGGCGCCCGTCCTCGCGGTCGGCGCGGATGTGAAGAACACCTGCGCGGTCGCCGAGGGCCGGTATGCGTGGCTGAGTCAGCACATCGGCGATATGGACGATCTCGCGACGCTGCGCGCCTTCGGCGCCGCCGAACGTCATCTGGAGGAACTGACGGGCGTGCGCCCGGCGCAGCTGGCGGTCGACGCCCATCCCGGCTACCGGTCCAGCGCCTGGGCGCGGCGCGCCGCGGCCGGGCGGCCGGTACACAGCGTGCAGCATCATCACGCCCACATCGCGGCGGTGATGGGGGAGCACGGCCTGCCCGGATCGTCGACCGTCCTCGGAATCGCTTTCGATGGAACGGGTTTCGGGCCAGACGGCGCGATCTGGGGCGGTGAGGTGCTCGCCGCCGGCTACAAGGGTTTCCGCCGCCTGGCACATCTGGACTACGTCCCCCTACCGGGCGGTGACGCCAGTGTGCACCGGCCCTACCGGATGGCGCTGGCTCATCTGCACGCCGCCGGCATCGCGTGGGAGGAGTCCATCGCCTCGGTCGCGGCCTGCCCGCCCGCCGAGCGCCGGGTTCTCGCCCACCAACTCGGCACCGGCCTGGGCTGCGTCCCGACCTCGAGCATGGGGCGGCTGTTCGACGCGGTGGCGTCGCTGGCCGGTGTGCGCCACGTGGTGGACTACGAGGCGCAGGCCGCCATCGAACTGGAGGCCCGCTCGCGGGACGCGGACCCCGGGCACGGCTACCGATTCGCGCTCGGCGCTGCGGATCCAGACGGGGCCGTGCGGATGGATCCGGCTCCGGTACTGGCCGCGGTGCTCGCCGACCTCGCGGCAGGCGCCGGTGCGGATCTCGTCGGCGCGCGCTTCCACGCCGCGGTCGCCGAACTCGTCGTCGCACTGGCGCGCCGATTCGGTGAACCGGGTGTGCCGGTGGCTCTGTCCGGTGGCGTGTTCCAGAACGCGCTGCTGCTCTCGCTCTCGCGAAACCGGCTGCGGGACGAGGGCTTTCAGGTCATCACTCATCACAGAGTGCCACCCAACGACGGCGGCCTGGCATTCGGGCAGCTGCTCGCCGCCGGGGCTCGATGAGCGAAAGGAAGGAACCGATCATGTGCCTGGCAGTCCCGGGGAAGGTGCTCGACCTGTACGAGCGCGACGGCACGCTGATGTCGGTGGTCGACTTCGGCGGTGTCCACAAAGACGTATGCCTGCAATACATTCCGGATGCCGCGGTCGGCGACTACGTCGTCGTGCACGTCGGATTCGCCATTCAGCGGCTCGACGAGGAATCGGCGCTGGCCACCCTGGCCGAATTCGAGCATCTCGGTGTACTGAACGAGGAATTCGGCGACGGTTTCGCCATCGCCGCCCGGCAGTCCGGCCTTCCCGATCCGACCTCCGGCGCACCGTCGGAGCCCGCTCCCGACGACGAGGTGAACCGATGAAATACCTGGACGAATTCAGCAATCCCGACCTGGCCCAGCGCCTGCTCGACCGCATCCGGACCGAGTCCACGCGACGCTGGTCGATCATGGAAGTCTGTGGCGGACAGACGCATTCGATCATCCGTCACGGCATCGACCAGCTGCTGCCGGATACGATCGAGATGATCCACGGCCCCGGCTGCCCGGTCTGCGTCACACCGCTGGAGATTATCGACAAGGCGCTCGAGATCGCCGCCCGCCCGGAGGTCATCTTCTGCTCCTTCGGCGACATGCTGCGCGTGCCGGGCAGTTCCAAGGACCTGTTCCGGATCAAGAGCGAGGGCGGCGACGTGCGCGTGGTGTATTCGCCGCTGGACGCGCTCACCCTCGCGAAGCAGAATCCCGACCGGCAGGTGGTGTTCTTCGGGATCGGCTTCGAGACCACCGCCCCCGCCAACGCCATGACGGTGTATCAGGCCCGGCGCCTGGGCATCGAGAACTTCTCGCTGCTGGTCTCGCACGTGCTGGTCCCGCCGGCGATCGCCGCGATCATGGAATCGCCGGACTGCCGGGTGCAGGCGTTCCTGGCCGCCGGGCACGTGTGCGCGG
>NZ_BAFW01000383.1 GCF_000308535.1 Nocardia cerradoensis NBRC 101014
GGAACCCGCTCCGGGCGCGGCATAACCTGCAGCGGCGACTGAGCGGGGCCGCCACGATGCCGGTTCAGGTAGTCGGCGAGACCCTCGACCGTGGACGCGTCGAACAGATACCGCACCGGCACTTCCCTGCCCAGCGCGAGCTGCAGCCGCGCGCTCACCCTTGTAGCAGTCAACGAGTTTCCACCCAGGGCGAAGAAATCGTCATCGAGTCCCGCTCGGTCTCGACCCAATACCTCCGCGAACGCCTCGGCGATGATCTTTTCGGCCCCCGTCTGTGGCGCCCGGAAAGGCGCGGCGGCAAACATCGGTGCCGGCAAGGCCTGACGGTCGATCTTTCCCGAGGAGGTCAGCGGGAACTCGTCGAGCACCACGATCTGCGCCGGCACCATGTAATCGGGCAACCACGCGCTCAACCGCCGACGAATGGCGGCGATTTCGAGGTCGGTGTGAGGGTCGTTGGCGTGGACGGTGATTCGACGATCTCCGGTGGCGGGCAGGTAGAGGTCGGTCAGTCGTGGGGCGGGCCGGCGGTGAGGGGCGGAAGAGACGATGAAAACGGCATCGAGGGTGCCGGGGCGGGAGCCCCAGGTGACGGCGACCTGATATCCGGTGATTTCGCCTATCCGATGCAGTTGTTCGGGGGTAGCGGTGTCGGAGATGACGTCGGCTTTCGCGAGTGCGTCGGCTCGCGACAGCCCATCGGCGAGCGCGCGTTCGATGAGGACATCGGCGATCAGTCCGGTGCGGGGGATGTCGGTAATGCGTACGGTGGCGGGATGTTCGGAGATCAGCTGCGTCTGCAGCCCGCGCAGTCCAGCGAGTCCGGTCCATGTCCGAGTGGGTGCCGTGGCCAGTGAGCGGACCGGCGTCGGCGTTGTGTGGACGATGACGTCGTACCGGTACCGGTTGAGTTCGTTGTCGGCTGCGCCCCGTTTGACCTGAATGTCGAGTCCGGCCACCGACTGATGGCCGGCGGCCCAGCTGGTGAAGAACTCTGGGGCCACAAGCAATTCGGGTTCGCCGAGGACGGCGAGCTGGACTCGCCGGCGGATCTCGGCGGCGTCGGTGGTGGCGGTGCGGGCCAGCGTGACCGCGGTGTGGAACGCGCCCTGCAGGGTGTGGTTACGGACGTCGCCGATGAATATCGCCCCACCGGGGGCCAGCAGATCCAGGGCGGCGTCGGTGACCTCGGTCAGGTAATCCCGGTTGGGGAAGTACTGGATGATCGAGTTGAGAATGATCGTGTCGAAATCGCCCAGCGGCAGTGCCTCGGTGACGTGAGCCGGCTGGGTCAGCAACTGGACTCGGTCACGCCACGGGAGCTGCCTCTGCTCGAGCGAGTGCGCGAGATTGTCGATCGCCACCGCCGACACGTCGGTGGCGACATAGTGCTCACAGTGAGGGGCGAGCTGCGACAGCACCAGCCCGGAGCCGACACCGATCTCCAACACTCGGCGCGGCTGCAGGGCGAGGATCCGATCCACGGTGGCCGAACGCCACTCCATCATCTCCTCGAGCGGAATCGGATCATCGGTATAGCTGCTGTTCCAGCCCCGGAAATCCATGCCGAACCCCGACGCCGCCACCTCGGCGTCGTACAACTCGTCGTTCATGTGCCGCCACTGTTCGACGATCTCGGCGTCGGCGGTGGTGGTGTGGTCGAGGATGACGTAGGCGATGAGGTGGGCGCCGTTCGTGCTCCGGTGCATGGTCGCGGCGGCCCGGCTGACCTGCGGGCAGGCCAGCAGCGTGTTCTCGATCTCGCCCAGTTCGATCCGCTGTCCGCGCAGCTTGATCTGAGTGTCGGCGCGGCCCAGATAATCCAGGGTTCCGGTGGAGGTCCAGCGCACCAGGTCGCCGGTGCGATACATCCGCGCCCCGGCCTCTCCATAGGGATCGGCCACGAACCGTTCCGCGGTCAACCCCATCCGGCCCACATAGCCGCGCGCCAGCGCGGGCCCGCCCAGATACAGCTCGCCCACCACTCCGACCGGGGTCGGGTTCAGCCGCGCGTCGAGGACCAGCGCGCATATCCCCGGCATCGGGATGCCGATGCCGACCGGCTGCCCGGCCGACAACGACGCGAGGGTGGCACCGATGGTGGTCTCGCTGGGGCCGTAGCCGTTGAACATCCGCCGTCCCGGCGCCCAGACGGCCACCAACTCCCCCGGGCAGGCCTCACCGGTGGTGATCACCGTGCCCACCCGGTCGAGCCGGGTCGGATCCAGCGACGACAGCACGGTCGGGGTCAGCACCGCCGCGCTGACCCGCTGGTCCTCCAGGAACGCGGTCAACGCCTCCCCGGCATACACCTGCGGCGGTGCCACCACCAGCGCCGCGGCCGACCCGACCGCCCACAGCATGTCGAAGATCGACGCATCGAAGGTCGGCGCGGCCACCATCGAAATCCGCGCATCCGCGTCCAATCCGAGCATCGCCCGTTGCGCCGCGGCCAGGCCCAACAGCCCGGCGTGACTGACCGCCACCCCCTTGGGGACACCGGTCGATCCCGAGGTGAACATCACATACGCGGTGTTGTCCACTCGCAGCCCGGCCCGCCGATCGGCGTCGGTGATCGGCTCCGCGGACCGCTCGGACACATCCCGAGCGTCGACGCGCACGACCGGACGCGCCGCGGCACCGGCCACCGCGTCCGACCCGCAAGCGACCACGCATACCGCCCCCACCGCGTCCAGCACCGTGGTGATCCGCTCGACCGGGTGGGCCTGGTCCAGTGGCACATACACTCCGCCGGCTTTGGCCACCGCCCACCACGCCACGACCAACTCCACGCAGCGAGCCATCGCCACGCCCACCGCGCACTCCGGACCCACGCCCGCCTCGATCAGTACCCGCGCCAACCTCGTCGACCACTGGTCGAGCTCGCGATACGACACCTCCCGGGCGCCGTCGACGACCGCCGGCGCGTCCGGGCAGGCCGCCACCGCCGCGGCCAGCAACTGCGGCGCCAACCCGACCGGCGCTGCCACTCGCGCACCGGACCACTCCGACAACACCAGATCGCGTTCACCGGTAGCCAGCAGCGAGACCGCTCCCACCGGCACCGACGAATCCGCCACCAGAAGGCGGTCGAACAGCATTTCCAGCCGGGTTATGTGCCTGGCGATGTCGTCGGAGTCGTATCGATCCGGATTCCACGTGAACTGAATTCGCGGCGCGCCGTCACCCAGCCGCGGATAAATGTTGATTGCGCAATCTTGTATGGGATAGGTGGTCAATACGTTGTAGGTCACTTCGGAAGGCCCGAATTGAAGCGGGGCGGCGAAGTCGAGAATGTTGATCGCCGGGCCGAATTCGATGTTCATATCGGGCCGGGTCGCCTGGGCGATCAGGTCCGGCCAGCGCCGGAACTGTTGATGCCGCAACGCACCGATCATGGCCTCGGCCACCCGATCGCTCAGTACACCGATGGTGTCGTCGTCATGGACATCGATGAGCAGCGGCACCATGTTCGACACCATGCCCGTACATCGTTTCAGCGCCGCGGTCGTCCGTGCCGAAACCGGCAGTGACAACGAGACATGGTGCTGCCCTGTGGTTTTCGCGATGAACACGGCTACGGTCGCGACAATCCTTGCGACATCGAAGCGGAGATGCCGGTTCTCCTCGACTCGACGCGGGCACATCAGTTCCCGTATCAGCGGGTGGCGTGGGGCCACCGGCCTGCGCGTACCGCCCAGGTCGGTGATGTCGAGAGGTTCACGCACAACGGTTTTCCAGTACTCGGCATCGTCTCGACTGCGCGAAGACTGCTGATACTTCCGATCCGCGCTGCGGATCAGGTCGAACTCGGAGAAGTCGACTTCGCCGGTAACGGGCGCTGCTCCCGAGTAGACGGCCGCGATGTGCCGCATCAGATTGTCGGCGCCGTACCCGTCCAAGAGAAGGTGGTGTGTGCGCAGGTAGAAGTACGACAGATCGCCGGTGATGCGCAGCAGTGCGAAGTCGGTGAGTCGGTCACGGGCCAGATCGATCGGCCGGCGGTAGTCGTCGTCCATCCAGTCGCGAGCGGCGGATTCCGGGTCGCGCTCGGCGCGCAGATCGATACAACGGAGGGTTTGCGGAAACGAGCGGTCGACGGTGAAGACCGGTTCGCCGTCGTCGAGGGACAGCCGCGCGCAGGGTGTGCCGAACCGGGTTGCCGCCGATTCGCACGCGAGCATGAGCCTTTCGGCGTCGACATCGTGATCGATCGTCAGGAAAGCGGCCACGTTGTAAGGGACTTCGGGCCGGAGTTGTTGGGCAGCCCATATCGACCTTTGAGCGGCGGTTAACGGCCCGAGTACCTCCAGTTGAGCACCGTAGTTGAGCATGATGACGAATTCCTCGTATGTCCTCGAGGCTTCAAATCCCGGCAACCCGACGACCGATCAAGTGATCTCGGGTCGGCTGTGGTGGTGATGGCGATGACACACACTGCGCCCATGCTCGTGGTCACGGGCGTCGATGCCGATCGGTTCAATCGAATGTCCACGCGTCCGTACTCCTGTCATCTGAGGAGCTGCCGTGGACGCTCGCAGGGAGCCACCTACGATGTGGCCTCACGAGCACCCTACGCCGAACGGGATTGGAAGACATCAGAAGTCAGGACCGGATCTGGGCTTGCGGGCAGAACCGGCCACCGCGATCTGCGGGCTTCCGGGCAGAACGGGCGGCTGCCTGCGCAGTTCGAGGGTGATCGACGGGTCTGCGTAGCGGGCCAGCGCACGCAGCGCCGACGGGCTGTAGGCGCGCAATGAGCTGATCAACGCGTCGTGCCAGTACGGAATGATCGTCAACGGCAGTGCCAACGCCACCATGACGAGGTGCAGCAACGAAGGCGCGCGCGACAAGTCGATGATCAGCAGTTTATCGGCGGCGCGGGTGCCTTCCGCGAACACTCGGGCGGCCGGCGGCGGTGGTAGATGGTGCAGGGACAGCGCGAACACGGCGAGGTCGTAGGCCCCGTCGGGTGCGTCGATGGCGGTGGCATCCATCTCGCGCACGGTGGCCCGTGGATGACTGCCCAGGTCACCGGCGGCGATGGCGGCGACGGATGCGGGCTCGATGTCGGTGACCGTGACGTGCGCGGTAGGATGCATCGTCAGCAGCGCCCGCGACAGCCCACCGTGGCCGGACCCGAGTTCGAGGATCTTCGGATCGCGCACGTCGGCGACCTCGTCGAGCACGATGCGCGCGAGCCTGCGATGTATCCCGAAAGCCCTTTCGCCGCGTTCCAGAGAACGGATTATGCTGCGCTTGCGAGCATCGACGTCGTCACGGTCGAGGTACTCCAGCCGATCGGTCTGCAACCGCCGGTCCAGCCACGACGCATCCGGACCACCACGCGGCATGCGGTCGATGTCGAAGACTCCGGTGGCCCTCTCGTTCCCCCTGCTCTGCGCACCGCCACCGTTCCGCCGTTTCGTCGCCGTTCCGGCTCGGCGGTTGGCCGCGACCAGCCGCCTCAGGAACGAGGGCCGCGCGAGCCGGGCGGGTGGGTCGACGAAATGCATCACACGAAGCACCGCTTCGGCGACCGCCGGATCGTTCGCGGCGGCTTCCTGCGCCTTGTCGATGGGCCAGTTCAGCAGGCGTCTCGGCACCCGGCGCCAGCCATCTCCCTGGGACACGGTGAAATCGGTGAACCGATTCCCCCGCCACACGGGGCCGATCTGCTTGGCGGTCGCCTTGAAGAATCGCCGGCTCAAGTCGGCGTCGCGCTCGGTCAAGCAGTTTCGCAGCGCCACGGCCTGCAGTGCGGCCATGGTCATGCCCTGCATATAGACCGGGTTGAAGCTGCAGATCGCATCGCCCATCACCAGCAGCCCCGCTGGAAATTGACGCATCTTGTCGTAGCGTCTCCATGTGCTGGCCGGGTAATGCTGCGCGGACATCGAGCCGAGCGGCTCGGCGGACCGCAGCGCGGCGATCAGCGAAGGCGGCGCGAATTGCGCGGCGCAGTCGATGACACCGGACAGATCATGGGGAAGTTTGTGCCCATCCACGCCGAACAAGGTCAGGATCCAGGTGTCGTGCTCGTAGGCCACGGCCACCACCCCGACCGGTCGCTCGGGCAGCGGGCTGATCGAGAAGCCCAATTTGTCGCCGACCATGTCGGGCGGAACCCGCAGAAATTGGCTGGCGTAACTCAGATGCACCGGGTAACGCTGCTCGATCGGTCGCTCGCAGCCGAGGTTGTCGAGAAAAACCGGGGTGTGCGCGGAGCGGCCCATCGCATCGACCACCAGCTCGGCAGTCAGCCCGGTTTCCTCACCTGTGTGGCGGTTGACCACCCGCGCGCCCGTGACGCGGCGGGCCCGGTCGGTCATCGGCGCGACGACACCATGGCTGTCCAGGACTTTCACGTTGTCGATGGCGCGGACTCGCCGCCTGACATGGGAGTCCAAGAATGGCCGGCTGGGTTGATAGACGACCAGCGATGCGGGGTCGGCGTATTTGTCCGAACCGCCGAGTTCGTGCCGGCCCAGCCGGACATAGACACGCGACGGCTCGTTGGCGAGAACATTCGCGCCTGCGCTGACGAGTTCCTCGAGCAGGCCGGGAAACAGCTGGCCCAGGACATTCGATCCCGTACTCAGCAGCGCATGGAAATGCCGCGCCTGGGGCACACCTCGACGCTGCTCAGGACCGTCCGGCAGCGGGTCCCGCTCGACGAGTGTGACCTGCTCGTAAAAGTCCGACAGCACCCGGGCGGCTAATAGCCCGCTCATACTCGCACCGCAGACGATGGCTTGTTGTCCGAGCTTGCTCATGGCACTCCCTGCCGCAACTCGCCGTTGTGCTCGTTGGTGAGAAGCTTGCCCGCCTATCCTTCGCCTTATCCAGCAAGCACGAAACAGCGGGTGTACCAGGTTCAATTTGTCGAAGCAATTTCCGGCGGCCGGCAGACGCCGCGATAAGACCCTGTTCGAACCCGGCCGCCCCTTCGATGCTGTTCGCCCCTGCCGCCCGCCCTCTCCACGTTACCGACGTTGCTGGTGTGTCGCGGCAGCGGCCGGCAGTCCGGCCTTCCCGGGGGAGCGGCGGCCGGCAATTCCGGGATCACCGCTCGTTCGGCTACCGCAGCCCCGGGAACGCCGCGTCGTGCGGGTTGTCTGCTCCTGCCGCGCGAAACTCCGGACGGGAATGTCGATCCCGTCTCGTGGTGAAAGCAGGCTCGGTACCCGCGTCCGTGTAATCATCGATGGCCGTGTCGGTGGCGTATTGTCCTCGCGCCCTGCGGATTTCCCTCAGACCGTGAGAGATACAAGCCGCGATCACAGCGATGCCCAGCAAGCCGACGCAGATCGAGAAGATCAGCTGCCCGTGGGCGCCATCGAGTTTCATGCAGTCCTCCTCGCTCACCATCGTCGAAGGCGCCTGTCTCTGCGGCATAGACGCGGACAGACTGTCGAAACCTCCGACCCGGGACGGGTTCGATGCGCTGCCACCGAGCGATGCGCGTCCGGTACCGGAGGGGCTGTCGAGCCGAACAAGGTCTATCGCTGCGCGCGAAGTGGGCTGTCACACAGAGTGTTTGGTGTCTTCGATGTCGGTTGGTTGGTCGGCGGGATGCGGGGTATATCGGCGTCGAGCACGCTCGGATGCAGAGCGTTTCGACGTTCGAAAGAGGAGATACGATGCTGGGTCTGGGAATTATCGGTTGGATCATCATCGGTGGATTGGCGGGCTGGCTGGCCAGCAAGATCATGAAAACTGATGCTCAGCAGGGCATTCTGCTCAACATTGTGGTCGGCGTGATCGGCGGCTTCATCGGCGGCTTCCTGCTGAAACTGTTCGGCGTCGATGTCGAGGGTGGCGGATTGTGGTTCAGCTTCTTCACCTGCCTCGGTGGCGCGGTGGTCTTGTTGTTCCTGGTCGGTTTGGTCACCGGCCGCGGCCGCGCACTCCGATAAGGGCGCCTCGCCCCGGGATCGCACGCGAACCGGCTGTGATGTAAGGGGCGCAATGCTGGGCTCGGAGGCCGTCGTAGCCTCCGAGCCCAGCATTGTGTCCACCTTCGCGCGCGGGCCGAGGAGAACCGATTCGACCGTTTACCACTATGGAAAACCACGGTCACAGTAGGCTGCTGCCCATCGCCGTCTCGATGATGGGAAAGTATGCGCGCTATCGCAATTCACCTCGCCGCGGCCGTGGCCGCCATCGCCGCAGTCGTCGCGTCATTGCAGATCGCGCAGGTGGCGCACGTTGATCGCAGCCCAGTGCGCCCCACCGCGGCGCAATGCAGCCTGGCACCGACAGCCGGCACCGTCGTACGGACGATCGGTAACAGAATCTATCGGCTCAACGTTCCCGCCGGCTTGGCCGGACACTCGGTGCCGCTGCTGCTCGCCGAGCATGGGAACGCCAGTAACGCAGCAGATTTCGAGCAGGTCTCGGGCTGGACTCCCTACGCGGCCGCGCACCACTTCATCGTCGCCTACCCGCAGGGCAACGCCAACAATCTGCCGCTGGATCCCGGTAACGGTCTGGTGGGCAACGATTGGCAATTCCAGCAGGGCTCGATCGACGTCCAGTTCCTGCGCGCGGTCGTCGCCGACATCGAGGCGAATTGGTGCATCGACTCCGGGCGCGTATACAGCAGCGGGTGGTCCGACGGCGGCATCATGTCGCAGCGGTTGGCATGCGACGCCTCCGACGTCTTCGCGGACGTAACCTCCTGGGAGGGAGGAGATCCCACCCTTCCCAACCCCACCCTGCTGATTCCCAGTCCTCCGTCGCCCTGCACACCGGCTCGACCGATCTCCGTCGAGATCGCCCAGGGACAGATCGACCCGATCTCCGATCCGCCGGCCGGCGTGGCCAACGTCGGCGCGTGGGTGAATCGCGATGGTTGCCCCGTCCGTCCGGCCCAATCCAGCGACGCCTTCGGCACGACGGCCGGCTACGGACCGTGCCGCAGCGGGACCTCCGTGCAGTACCGGGTGGAGAACGGTCAGTTGCACCAGTGGCCGTCCGGTGCGGCCGGCGAGGACCTGCGAGATCGACTGTGGAACTTCATGTTCGCCACCACACTCCCGTAACGACCGAGCGGGCACACTGCCCTGGCGGAGCGACGCCGCAGTGGGATTCCGGTGCCCGTCATCCGTGGGCGAGGGTGCGGTCGATGAGGGCGCCGATCGCGGGTCCGAGAATCTGGGCGTAGCTGACGGTGAGGTGATTGTCGTCGCGGAACACCAGAGTATTGCCGACGATGACGGGGCAGCGGCCGGCAGTGCAGAACATCGGGGTGAGATCGGCGTACTCGCCGCCACCGGCCGTGGCCGCGGCCTGCTCGGCCGAGACACCGGCGTCGTTCACCCCGGCCGGGCGCGCGGGTGCGCATGCGGTGGCATCGTCGAGGTGTTCGGACAGGCACGTCGGCACCGTGGCGTGGGGATCGGGGATCGGGCCGAGAACGAGAACCGCCGAACCGATCGCGCGCAGCTCGGAAACCAAGCGGGCCAGGCTGTCCACCCAGGCCCGATCGTAGGAGACGAAGCCGAAATCGCCGCCGTAGCGCCGGGACATGCCGACCACGATCAATCGCGGGTGTTCGTTGCGCAGCCGGTTCACTACCTGGCCGCGCCACTGCTCGCATTCGGTGTACTCGCGGTCCAAGTACGGGCTCGTGATCGGCAGGTCCAGCAGTGGGCAGGTGACCTTCGCCATCGTTTCCAGCCGCCAGTGCCGCGCCTCGGCGATGGGTTCGAGCGCTGGATTCCACATCGCCGCATGTGAATCGCCCACCAAGGCCACCGTGGTGGGCGAGTCCGGATCACCCGAGGCGCACTCGGCCTGCCCGACCTCGCGCCACGAACGCACACAGCCGTTGGTGAACACGTCGGCCTTGTCGCCGGGCGCGTTGTCCAGCGAGGGGGTGAGATTCGATGGGACAGCACGGATTTCGGCCGAAGCGGTGACAGCGGATTGCGCCTGCGCCATCAGCTGCCGGACGGCCTCGTCACGGGGGTCGGCGGCAGGCGCGGTCGAGTCGCGGGGCGTCGAAAGTACCAGCGACGGTGCCGCCGTGCCGCGCCCGATCGGGGCGGGGACGAGCATGAGAAGGACGAATGCCGCACTGGTGGCCAGCGCGGTACAGGCGAAGCCGCAGGCGAGGCTGCGCATGGCCGAGTTCCGCAACGGCGCCGCGAAGCGGACCGGGTTCTCGATCGTCCACTGTGTGAGCAGGGCCAGCCCGCCGGCCATCATGAGCGCACCGATTGCCCCGACTCGCCCGAGCGGGTGGCCCAGCATGTGCGGTGCCAGCAGCAACACCGGCCAATGCCACAGGTACCAGGTGTAGGACACGCCGCCGATCGCCCGTACCGGACCGCGGGTCAGCAGTCGGCCGACCCCGAAACGTGGCCCGGCGCAACCGGATACGATCATCAGAGTGGTGCCCGCGACGGGTATCAGGGCCGCGCTGCCGGGATAGGGTGTCCTGCCGTCGAGGTGGGTGCAGGCGACGACGACCAGAACCAGACCGATCCATCCGGCCGGCGCGGCCACCGCGTGCGGCAACCGGGACCACACGACAACCGAGAGCGCCACCAGGCCGCCGGCGGCCAGCTCCCACGCCCGGGCGGGCAGCGAAAAGAACGCCCACGGCGGCAGTGTGCCGGTCCAGATCAGGGAGATCGTGAACGAGAGCGCGGCGACAACCGCAAGAATGATCAGGTAGGGAAGTGGCCCCGCCGATCCGGTGCGTCGGCGCCGGAGGACCCACGCCGACGCGACGATGAGCACCGGCCACACCAGATAGAACTGTTCCTCCACGCCGAGTGACCAGAAGTGCTCGAACGGCGACGGCGGCTCGCTCGCCGCGAGGTAGTCGGTGCCGTGCAGGGCGAGCCGATTGTTCCCGACATACAACGCGCTGGCGATCCCGTCGCCGAGGACCTGGCGCGCCTGCAGCGGCGGCAGCAGCACCGCCGCGCCGATCGCGGTGGCTACCACCACGATGCCCGCCGCGGGCAGCAGCCGGCGAGCCCGTGCGCCGTAGAATCGCGCCAGCCCGATGGTGCCGCCGGCCCTCACCTCCCGCCACAGTATGCCGGTGATCAGAAATCCGGAAATCACGAAAAAGACGTCCACACCGACAAATCCACCGCTGATACCCGGAATTCCCGCATGGAACAGCACGACCGCCACGACAGCGACCGCTCGCAGTCCCTCGATATCGGGCCGAAATCCCTCCCCGGGCCGCGGTGCATGGTGAACCCGGTCTGCCTGCCGATTTACCAACCCGCTCACGGCCGTGTCCGTCATGTGCAGCATTGTGATTGATCGACGCGCTCATGACGCGACGACGTGCCGATTCCGCGCCCGACGAATTCGCCGTGCCGGATGTGCTACTTATGGTCGAATTCGGCGGTTTTTGTCTCGCGGAATTCTCTCGGCCCGGTGTGGGATTAGCTCGAGCGTTTCACCGAAAGTCTCTGCGGTAAGAGCGAATCCGCGTGGCCGGGCCAATGGCGGTGAACGAGAACCATGCTCGATGTGCTTATCGGATCAGCGCTTCCAGTCGTGCTGCGGCGTCGCCGAACACCGGCATGAGTGATTCCGGAATCGGCTCCCAGCCAGTACTTACCCGCCATGGTCGCCTCCGCAACGGATACGTGCGGCTACCAGATTTGCCTGCTCGTCGGGGCATCGCATCACCCGAACCGGGTGATCTATGCACGATGGGGGTGCCGGCCGGCGTGGACACTCGCGAGTTGGATTCTCGCGCCCGATTACGACGGTCGGACAGGGCTTTTCGTCATTCCGAACCGATCCGGACCCTTGTCGCATTCACCCGCGGCGGGTGATGCCACCGTGTTCGCGTCGATGGAAACGTCGCCCGGCGACAGGGCAGGTAATCCGATCGGTTCGAGGAGAGGTCATATGGCGCGGCTCGCTCATTTCGGAATCGTCCTCGCGGCTGCCGTGGGGGCGGCAGTCGCCGCGTTACCGAGCGTCGCCGCCGATCCGCCGGCAGGTGCGGGTGTGCATATCAGTGCCTCGGCCGACAATCGAAAATGCCAGGTGACGTTCAAGATCGACAATTACACGAACGCGCACAACTGGTACACCCTGGACTATTGGTTCTCCCAGGAGGACCAGCCCTGGGCCCCACCGGACGCGGAACCTCTGCCGAGCGGCTGGCCCGACCCGCTGCCGTCCCCGTGGCGGTTCGTGCCCGGGGCCAAGAAGCCGGTCGCGCGCTACACGCCGCCGAGCCCGGACGATTCGCCCGGCTCCATACGTGGCGCACTCCCGGCCGATTTCCCTGCAGCGGACCGCTATCAAGCTCCGTACACGAACTTCAATCCATCCGCCCTGTCAACACCTTTCACCACGACCGTCACGTTCGACCTCCGGACCGTCGATCCGGCCCCTCCCACCACCACCGACGGGACATACACACTGCGCTATCGCGTGTACCTGGGCCCGCAAACCGAGACCTACGGCCAGCTGGTGCCGAAGTCCGTCACCGTCGGCGGGTGCAATTCCGGCGGAGGCTCGAGCGGGTCCGCGGACATGGGGTCCAGCGGATCCGCAGATATGGGCTCCAGCGGATCCGCTGGAGCCTGACCTGGGTGCAGAGATGCGCAAGCGGTAGCGGCCGGGTCCTCTACCTTTGGGGAACTGAGATGACCGCGTAAATCGCTGTGGGGGAAGACTTTTCGAGCCGCTCGGCTGCTGAGATCGGGTGAAGGAGCTCGGCGATTCAGACCTGCGGCGGCCCGCTACTCGGCTCCCGACTTCGCCTGTCCTGCGTGTGGATGCTCGGTTACTGCCGTGAGGTCGATACTTCTCTGTTCAGTGGCGCTGAGGCTCGCCTATTCGTGCGTGGACGGTATCGGCGATGTCTTCGGTGGCGGCGCGTGCGTCGGGATCCGCGAGCATGGTGGCGAATCCGTGCGGCAGGTTGTCGTAGCGTTCGAGCGATACCGGTACGGCGAGATCGTCGAGTCGATGGGCCAGTGCTTCGCCTTGGTCGCGCAGGACGTCCATTCCGGCGGTGGCGATGTGAGTGGCGGGCATGTGGTTCACATTCGGCGCGTGCAGCACGCACACGCGGGGGTCGAGGGCGGTGTGCGGGTCGGGGGCGTACCAAGCCAGGGCTCGTTCGACGCAGCCGCGGTCCAGCGGGACGGTGAACAGGTCGCTGGATCGGTAGCCGGCCATGCTGGTGTCGACCACCGGATACAGCAACACTGCCAGTGCCGGTCGGTATCGAGAGTCCGCACCGAGATGCAGGGCAGTTGCCGCTGCCAGATTGCCGCCGGCGCTGTCGCCGCCGATCGCGATCCGGGTCCTGTCGACATTCCAGTCCGGTGCGTGATCGACAGCGAATCGGTACGCAGCGAGGACATCGTCGAATGCCGCGGGGAAAGGATGTTCGGGCGCGAGCCGGTAGTCGACCGACAGCACTTTCACCCGGGCGCGCGTGGCCAGGAGTCGGGCGGGTGCGTCGAAACCGGCGGCACTACCCAGATGCCAGCCACCGCCGTGCACGTACACCAGCAGGCCGCACGGTCGTCGCAGTTCTGTGGGTTCGTACAGTCGCGCGCTGAGCGGGCCGGCCGGACCGCTCAGCTGGATGGTGGTGACAGCGACATCGGTGTGGTCGACGCCGCCGGCGATGCGTGTCAGGACATCGAAGCGGGCGCGAGTCGCCGGGGAGGGGGGCCGTCGGGCGAGCAGTTCACGTTTTCCGAGGGTGGCCAACACGTGCAGGCGCGGGGAGAGTCGCTGACCGTCGACGACGGGGCGCTCGAGCGCCAACAGCGACCACCAGGCCGAGGGCATCGACAGTGCGCGAGCGCCCGCTGCCTGTATCGCGGTCGTCAGGATCCTGAAGCTTGCTCTCACGGCGTTCCATCCTTGCTTGTCGACGCCACGTGTAGACAGCTTTTTCGCACCGTCTCGCGCCGAGGCGCGGACCACATCATCATGGACCGCCGACGTATTCGGTTTCTCACGGCCCTTGTGGTTCGAATTCGTCCGACTCAGTCCGAACGTAGCGACTTCTGTTCGCGCTCGCCGCGCAACCAGTGGGACAACGCTTCGTAGACTGCCTCGTGGTTGAGCAGCGTGAAATGATTCGCCCCGGGCAGGTGCATGCCGTTGTCGTCGTCGAAACCGATGCGCCGGGCGCGATTTCGGCCCGAACCGCTCGTGGTCAGCACCAATCCGTCTCCGATGACGCGGCCCAGAGGATGGTGCGGGCTGCGAGTGATGGTCGCGGTGACGAAGTAATGATCGGCGCCCTCGAGAAGCGGGACCTCGCGAATCGCTCGGCGGCGCAACGCGTCCGCGTCCACACCGTCCCAGTCCTGATCGACCAGTGAACCTTGACGCAGATCTCGGATGCCCGCACTGCGGCGGCGTAGCAGTCGTCCGAACGGACGGGTCTCCGGGATGCGGACCAGCGCCGCGGAGAGGTAATGGACGAATTGCTCGAGCGGCGCACCCAGATGAGGTGATCCGAGGCAGACCACTTGACGCACCCGGCGTACCCAGGAACGTCCCTGCTCGGCGGCCTCGAAACATGCGCCACGCGCGATGAGCCCACCCATCGAATGACCGACCAGCGACAACTGTTCGACCTCGACCGGCCAGTGCTCGACGAGGCGCTCCAACAGATCGTTCAACTGCCGGGCGTTCTCGGAAATGTGCAGACCGCTGTTGTATCGCACCTGAAGGGAGGTGCAGACGAGATCGGTCTCGAGTCGTTCGGCATAGGTCGGTCTGCCGCCGAGGCGCCACGCGTGTTCGGTTTCCGCCAAACCGTGCAGGAAGATCACGACCCGACCGCTCGGGTTCGTGATGCGCTCCGCGAGCTGTTCCGGCGCCACCGGTTCGCCGGCGGAGCGAAATGTCATGGGAGCGGCGAGAATCGGCCGCTGCTGCGCAAGAGTGTCGCCGATCAAGCCTTGCAGCGCGGCGAGGAAGCCGGAGCCGAAAACCGTACGCGACGGGGTGGATACCCCGGAGAGCGTCGCGGCATGTTCGGCCAGCACGCCCGCCGACACCGCGGAACCGCTGACGATCCGGTACACGCTGTCGGCGATGGTGTCGTGTACCACCTGCACCGGCAGAGTGGCCGGGCCGACCCCCAGCCGCACGGCCGCGAAGACGTGATCGGAGATGGCGCGATGCACCGTGGCGACCCCGTCGACAGCACCGCCGAGTTCGTCGCCTGCCAACCGGGCGAGCGCCTCGATCTCCGACTGTTGCCGATCGCTCATCAATTCAGTGTACGTCTGTGCACTGAAAACTGTTCCCCTCCAGGGCAGATCTCCGGATGACCGGACATTCGACGAATGGATACCGACCGCCGGTGATCTGTACCGGCGGTCAGTTGTCTCGATTCGACTACTCAGAGCTCCGCCGCGATTCACGGAACGGGAGCGAAGAAGCCGATCGCGGCACCGATCACGGCACCCACAGCGCAGCCGACCACCGCGCCGACCACGAAGAACCAGATCCCGATCGCGATGCCGATGGCGCAGCCGATGCCTGCACCCACAGCGGCCCCGATGAACAGGGCATTGTGCAACAGGCCATTCAGCTGGTCCGGCGTGGCGACCGGATGAGTGGTCGGTGCACTGACCGGTGTCAGCGTCAACACCGTGCCCGTGCTGTTCAGGCTGGGTGCGACGGTGAACGTTTCACCGGTCTGCATGCGCAGGGTTGTCGGTATCGTGCCGACCACCGAACCGTTGTCCGCGGTCACCGTGATGGCATCCGGCGCGAGGCTGAACTTTCCGGAGGCCAGATCGACCGTGGCGCGCGAGTGGTCGGCAGCGAGGTTCGTCGTATAGGCGACGGTGCCGTCGACCCCATGCAGGCTGACATCGGTAACCTCGGCCTGCCCATTCGCTGTGACGGTGGCAATCGCCGTAGCGGCGATGGTGAATAATATGGTTGCCACCAACTTCTTGAGAAACATGTGAACTTCCAATCATCGAGCCCCCACCTAAGGCCCCGATCCCAGTAGAACTGGGCATTGATAATTTTTCTCTGATGATGTACGGCCGTCAACAAAGTAAACGGCCGGCAGGGAAAGGCTTAACGAGTCCGAGTCCCGCAGCAGCCCGATCAGTGGAATGAACAATTGCGGACCCCACAGAGGTCGGCGGCGATACCGAACAATCGGGCCCGTTCTGAATGCCGATTCCGTTGATCGTCGTGATGATCGGGGGCGTGACGGTAGATCTGCCGCATCATGCGGTCGGCGGCGTCGGCCGAGCCGAGCATGAGATGGCAGAACAGCCGCAGTTGCGTGTCGAGGGCCGCACCACATGCGGCGGAGTTTTCCGGTTCGGACATGCTGTCGCCGTCTCAGAGCCCGAAGCGGGGAAACAACGATGCGCCGTGGAACGCGACGATCCGGGCAACGCCCTCGGTCGTGAGAGTCAGGACGTCAGCAACATGACTTTCTCTTTCCGTTGTTCACGCCGGCGCGTGAAGACCGTGCCCGGGTTCGCCGGGCTTACCTCCGACATATGCAGAGGTGAGCGCACCGCGAAAATCATCGGTGCCCGATCCGTCCGCATCTCGGGGATACGGTTTCGGCGATCCGTGACAGGGTGGTCGCGGAAAGTTCGGGTGTTTGCGTCGTGCTACCGGGGCGGGGGTCCCAGGAGAGGGAGGACCATCGTGCACGTCGGCGGGGTGGCGTGGGCGGGGTCGAGTGCGTCGAGTACCTCGTGGATGGCCACCGGATCCGACGTCAGCTCGTTGTGTTCGGTGAAGTCGGTCGGGCACAGGTCTTGTAGGACGACGTTGTGCACGTTGGGGCCATCGAGAAGACCTGTGGTGTAGGGAGTGGCGATCTGGTCGTAGCGGGTGACGATCATGGTGAACGGGATCTGCGGTGTGGCACCGGGATTCGGCTCGAGATCCTGCAGGAACGGTGTGCCTGGTGAGAGCTGACACGGTCCGCAACGGCGGGTGGCCGCCGCACCGCTGCCGGTGGACTCCACCAGCGGCTGCAATCCGGCGAGGCCGCTGAGCGTCGATCCGTGCATCGGAGCGGCCAGGGCGATGTAGCGGCCGACCTTCGACGCGCCGCCGAGTCGGCTCAGGTAGTAGTAGGCGACCGCCCCGCCTATCGAATGACTCACCAGGTCGACATGTTTCGCTCCGGTGGCGGCCTCGACCTCGTCGACGAAGTCGCCGATCTGTGTGGCGCTGTCCTGCACGGGCACGGTGGCGCCGATCGGGCCCAGGCTCTCCGTACCGTAGGTGATGGTGTACACGCAGTAGCCGGTGTGGGCCAGCACCGGCGAGAGGGTATTCCAGCTGATGGTGTCGTTCGACAAACCGTGGATCAGCACAACGGGATTCGGATGTGCTGCGGTCGGCCGGCACGATCGATCGTTGGCCCCGGGAGGCGACTGCCCCGGTCCGGTCAACTCGGCCTGCACGCCGCTCAGATAGCTGTAGGAGGGGGAGGGTCGGGTACATGATCGTCGGCCGCGGCTGGACCGGCTACCGCCACGAGCGCCGTAACAGCCAGCGTGGCAACGGATATCGCGCGTCTCATCGGCGTACTCCTTCGCGTGTGTAGCCGGTCGGCAGTCCTTCCGCCCCCGCCGAGGAAGGAATGACTCCGACCGGAGTGGCTGCGGTGATCGAACCTGATCTGCGGGCCATCGGATGGGAGGACCCCGCGGCGGTGGCGCAGCTGGTCGTCGCGATGGTCGCTGAAATCGCTTTCGTGGAACTGTATGCCGATGAGCCGCAGCCGGCTCTGCGTTCAGCGGTGATCAGCCTGATCAGCAGGTAGGCAGCGCAGCTCGCGCCGCGCACCGGGCGGTTCAGGTGAAGGCCAGAGGTCGGCGTCGCCGTGGCTACTCGTGACCACACTGACCGGTGACAACCGGCCACACTGTCGGGTGTGATCGACGTCGGTGCCTCGGTCGAGTCCACCGCCACTAGACTCGGCGCGGTGAGACGGTCCGCTCGGTTGCAGCATGCGCGTGGCTTGGGGCCGCGAGATCATGTGTGCTGGGGTTATACGGGGATAGCGGAGTTCAGGACCCGTGCCGCTGAGTTCCTCGCCGACGGTTTGGACGCGGGTTGTCGGGTCTGCTACATCCGGCCCGGCACGGTCGGCGACATCGCCGAGGACTTGCGTGAGCTCGCGGGCTGGAGCGAGGCGTTGCGGGACGGCAGAGCCGAGGTCATATCGCTGTCGGAACTCCACGACGCCGACGCGGTCCTCGACCCGTCCGGCCAGGTTCAGGCTTACGCCGAGGCGACCGAGCGTGCCGTGGCGGACGGGTTTCGAGGACTGCGGGTGGCGGTCGATTGCACGTCGCTGGTGAACGATGCGCCGCGGCTGGCGGTTTTCGCCCGTTTCGAGCATCTGATCGATCGCTATATGGCTGGCCATCCGTTCTCGGCGCTGTGTGGTTACGATCGGTCGGCGGTCGAGGCCGAGGTGCTGGCCGAACTCGCCTGCCTGCACCCGTGTACCGATGCTCGCGCGGCAGGGTTCCGGTTGTACGCGCCGCTGTCGGCCGGCCACACCGTCGCTCTTGCCGGTGAACTCGATCTGTCCACCCGCGACCTACTCGCGCCGACATTGAAGCGAATCGACCTGAAGCCCGAGGGCGGCGAGGTCGTCCTCGATGCCAGCGGGGTGGAGTTCATGGACCATGTGAGCGTGACTCGGCTGGCGGATTGGGCCGCGGCGCGCGATGCGGATCTTGTCATCCGCACGCAGTGGTCCGGTATCGATCGCGTGATTCGGCTACTCGATATTTCCAACGTCCGAGCGGAGCAGCTGCCATGACGTCGACAACCCGCACGGGCCCGCGAGCAGGGGAATTCGTCCACCCCGCCGTGTTCTATCGATCCGACGAGGACTACCTGGCGACGCTCTCGCCGTTCATCACCGAGGGCGTGGCGCAACAGCATCCGGTCGCGGTCGCCGTGCCCGGCCCCCGGCTGCGAGTGCTGCGTGATGCCGTCGGGTCCGCCGGCGAAAACGTGACGTGGATCGATATGGCGCAGGCCGGCCGGAATCCGGGCCGGATCATTCCCGGCATCTTACGGCGGTTCGCCGATGCGCATCCGGATCGGCACGTGCGCATCATCGGCGAGCCGATATGGCAGGGGCGCACCGCCGCCGAATATCCCGCCTGCGCTCAGCACGAGGCGTTGATCAACGCGGCCTTCGCCGGTCGCGACGTGACGATCGTGTGCCCCTACGACGCGACGCGACTCGCTCCGGACGCACTCGCCGACGCGTATCTGACGCACCCGCTGGTCTGGGAGACACACCGGCGGTATCGCAGCGATCGATACGACCCGGACAGCGTGGTCAGCCGATACAACGAGGAGTTGGTCGTGCCGGTCGAGGCGACCGAACACCCCGTCGACACGTCCGCCGAGGTCTCGGACGCCCGCCGATTCGCCACAGCCGAAGCCCGCAGGCTCGGCCTGGCCGAAGGACGAATCGCCGACTTCGAATTGATCGTGACGGAGTTGGTGACCAACAGTCTCGTCCATACCGGCGGCCCGTGTCGGTGGCGGCTGTGGCGCGAGGGCGAGGACATAGTGTTCGACCTGCGCGATTTCGGGCATGTGACCGATCCGTTGATCGGGCGTCATCCGCCGGACCGGGATCGCTTCGGGGGACGTGGTCTGTTTCTCGTGAACGAGCTCGCCGACTTGGTCCGCATCCACTCCACACCCCACGGCACCACCTGGCGTGTTCTGCTCCACGTCCATCCGCGCTGAACCGCCGACACCGCATCCGGTTCGCGCGGTAGTCGTCGAGCCGGGTCCGGAAACCGAGGAAGCCCGCACCATCGGTGCGGGCTTCTTCATGTCCGCCCTACGAAAAAATCTATAGTGGTGATGGTAGACATTCGGCAAATGATGCGGTAACTTCTGTCTTGTCGGAAGCGAAGAAAGTATCCAGATGGCACGGGAGATGATGAACTGCCCGTGAGGAAAGACGGCGGGCGTGGCAGCGGGACCAGCAAGTACGACGGTCCCGCCGCCCGCCGGGCAAGAAATGAAGTGGTACGGAAAGTTGAAGTAACCCAGTGAGGAGAAGGGAGGAGTTGCCCGTCGGGTCACTCGGAAGAACATGTGGTCCGTGTGATCGCCGACGCTTCGGTTACATGTCGGAAGACGCAAGTACATTCCCCCTTTCAGCGCCCCGGTGTCATGGGACACCGGGGCGCTTCGGCGCATGGAGGCCGCACGATTTCTGAATCACCCACCGCGAACGAGAAGTTCGACGACGACGACTACCCCGCCTACACGATGGGCCGGGCCGCGGACATGCTCGGCACCACCCAAGCGTTCCTGCGCAGCCTGGACGAGGCGAAACTGATCACCCCGCAACGCTCCGCCGGCGGGCACCGCCGCTACTCGCGCTACCAGCTGCGAATCGCCGCCCGCGCCCGTGAACTCGTCGACCAGGGCACCCCCCTGGAGGCGGCGTGCCGGATCATCATCCTCGAAGACCAGCTTGCCGAAGCTCGCGATCTCAACGACAAACTCAGCCGGCAAGACCGACCCAGCTGACCCTCTGTCCCTGTGGCGCGACGATCAGGCGACCGCGCCGGTCGCTCATTGGAGTGCACGAACCGGCCGACGCGGCGCGCCAGGAGACCGACCGGCGTGCCGACTCGAGGCTAGAGGTCGATGACGACCTTGCCGTGCACGTGGCGGCCGGCTTGGAGCTCGACGGCGGCGCGGATCCGGTCGACCGGAAAGGTTGCGGCGATCGGTACGTCGATTTCGTTCGCCGCGACCAGGCGGGCGATCTCTTCCAGGGTGCCGGGGTCGGCGTCGGCCCCGTTGGCGGGGGTGATCCCGTCGATCTGGCCCGCGATGGTGGTGATCCGCGTGTCCGCGACGCCGAGTTCGCGTGCGACCTGCGCTGTCTCCAGCCCGTGCAGGTCGATCGCCGCGGTGACGCTTTCCGGAGCGAGGCCACGCACACGATCGGCCAGACCCTCACCGTAAGCGACCGGCTCCGCCCCGAGGTGGCGCAGAAAGTCCTCCGATGCCGGCGATCCTGTGCCGATCACCCGAGCCCCCGCGAGGCGCGCCAGTTGGACGGCGAACACCCCGACCCCACCCGCTGCGCCGCCGATGAGAACCGTGTCGCCCGGTCCGGGATCGACGACGGCCAGAGCGGCAGCGGCGGTGCAGCCCGCGATGGTGAGAACGGCCGCGGCGCGGTCGTCCACACCGTCCGGAATGTGGTGCGCCTGGCCCCCTTTCGCGATGGACCCCGCCACGTCGACGACTACGAAGTCGGCGACCGCGCGCGACAGAGCGCCGCCGAACACCCGATCGCCGACCGCGAACCCGGTGACACCGTCACCAACCTGGTCGACCACTCCCGCATAGTCGGTTCCGAACCCCGCAGGCGCGCTCAGGCCGAACCGGGCGGCGGTGTCGGCGTCGGAGGTCATGAACCAGTCCATCGGGTTCAGTCCGGCCGCGGTGACTCGCACGCGAATCTGTCCCGCGCCCGCCTGCGGCGCGGGCACCTCTTGGAGGTCCAGAACTTCCGGGCCGCCGAACGACTCGAGCCGTACCGCCCTGCCTGTGCTCACCGACGTGCGAGTGCCGTGTTCCTGCATCGTTGCTCAACTCCTCGGCTCCGATATGGCCTCGAAACGGACTATGCTCCGTTTATATGAGCTACGGTAACATAAGCGGAGCATGATCCGTTTTGGGTAAAGGGCAGAATCGCGCGCCGCGTGCGGACGCAACCCGTAACCGCGACCAGTTGTTAGCCGTGGCGACCCGCGTGTTCGCCTCGGCCGACAGCGAGTCGTCGATGCGTGCGATCGCGCGCGAGGCGGGAGTCGGCATTGCCACGCTGTACCGCCATTTCCCCACCCGTGAATCGTTGGTCGACGCCGTCTACCGCGATCAGGTCATACGGCTGACGGCCGGTGCCAGGGAACTGCTCGGCCGGCTCGCCCCTGCCGCCGCGCTACGGCGCTGGATGGACCTGTTCGGAGAGTGGATCGCGACCAAGAACGGCATGCTCGACACGCTGCTCACGATGATCGAGTCGGGTGAGATCGCCCATGCCCGGACCCGTACCGAACTGCTGACGGCCATCACCGAGATACTCGACGCCGGCCGCGCGGCGGGCGATATCCGCACCGACGTCACCGCCGAAGACCTCGCCGCCCATCTCATCGGAATCTTCACCGTGGCCCCCCGCCCGGAGCACGAAGCGAAGGCGGCTCGCATGCTGGACATCCTGATGGACGGCCTGCGACCTCCCACGTACGGCCGACCTCAGGTGGTCGAGTAAACGCGAGAAGCCCGACCGGCTGCTCAACCACTGTCACCTGACCGTGCGGCAGCCCGTTTGAGGTTGTGTGGATGGGTATTGAAAGGTCGCGGTCGGTGCGACCGTCGTCACGGAGCGCTTCTGGTTCGTGGTGCAGCGGGCTGAGCGGCGAGGAGTTCTGGTGACATTTGGCGGCGCGACGGTTGATACGGCCACGGAGTATGTGATCACGCAGTTGGAGAGTGCGGGTAGCGCGGAGCGACACGATTTCGATGTGCCGGCACTGGTGGCCAACTTGCACGCCCTGACCGAGGGGTGGGATTTCCACCTGGTGAACCGGTCGATGTTCTGGTCGCTGGCGGCCGGGTATCTACGGCTGTAACTCATGTCGGCACGGTCGTGCAGTCTCCGATGCGAGCGGTCGTCCTGTTGACTCTGCCACCGTGTCAGGGTCGACACTCGACGAGTCATGTTCACCATCGGAGACTTCGCCAGGCACGGACGTGTTTCGGTCCGAATGCTGCGGCACTACGACGCCATCGGTCTACTGCGCCCCGCGCACGTGGACGCGTCCAGCGGCTACCGCTCCTACCAGGCGGCGCAGCTGTCGCGGCTCAACCGAATCGTCGCGCTGAAGGACCTCGGCTTCACACTGCAGCAGGTGCAGACAATCCTCGACGAGGACATCGGCATCGAGGAACTGCGTGGGATGCTGCGCCTGCGACGCGCCGAGCTGGAAGCAGCCCTGGCGGAGGCCATGTCGGGTCTGGCTCGGGTCGAGGCGAGGCTCCGGATGATCGAGAACGAGGATTCCATGCCCCAGGAAGACATCGTCATCAGGAAATTGCCCCCGATCCGCCTGGCCGAACTGAGCGCGACGGCCACGAGCTTCGACCCCGACGAGACCGGCCCGCTCATCGGCCGGCTCTTCGATGAGCTGCGCCGACGGCTCGACTCCGCCGCAGTCGCGGCGGGCGGCCCTCGTACCGTCTATTTCGAGACCCCCGACGAAGACGACTACCGGATCATCGTGCACGTCGGCCTCCCGGTGTCGGCGGGTGTCACCGAGGCCGCGGGCCTCCGAATCGTCTCGCTGCCTGCGGTGGACCGCGCCGCTACGATCGTGCACCGCGGCATGGAACACGGCTTTCTGCGCACCAGTCAACTGCTCGTGCGCTGGGTCGAGGCGCACGGCTACCGGTTCGACGGCCATGCGCGGGAGATCACGCTCAACTCCTCGGAGGATCCGGACGAGTCGGTGGCCGAACTGCAGGCCCCGATCGTCACGACCTGACCTCGGACACTGCGATGTCGCAGCCGAATGCGCCGGGTCGCGTCGAGATGCCGGTCGACGATGAACTGTGCAGTGGTGCCGACGATGGGTGGTATGCCCGTCCAGAACACGGCGGACCACCGACCATCGAACGTGACGAGGTATTCACGAGTGGTGGCGAAGATGTCGGTGATCTCGGCGGTGACTTCGGAGCCGACGGGGTGGCGGTGTGTGGCGGCGTGCCATTCGGACCGCTCATGCCGGGAAGGCCGGTCCTCGTCGATCAGAACGTCGACGAATCCGCCTCGGGGATGGCCCACGTCGACGAACAGCCCGATCATCGCTGGACCATTCCGACGATCGCTCCTTCGGTTGTGAACGGCCCGGAGGAATCTGTCGGCTCCTCACCTTTCGCTGTCGAGTGCCTGGCGTACCAGCTGATCGCTGGCGGACAGCAGTCGGCCGCCGACCGATTCGTCGCGGGCGAGTGCGGAAGGTTCACGGGGACTGTCGTTTTCGAAATAGCCGCCCGTGGTGTCCGTCAGGGCCGGATCCGTGGCGAGGTAGGCGAGCCGGCGACCGCCTTCCTCCGGTGAGACCATGGTGAGGCGTTTGACGACTTCCAGGAGCGGGCGGGTGAACCACGGGGCGCCGTTCCAGATGCCGGTGGCGACCATGCCGGGATGGAGCGCATTGACGGTGACGCCGGTACCGGACAGTTGCGCCGCCAGGGCGCGGGCGTAGCCGACGTTGGCGAGTTTCGATCGGGAATACGCCTTCATGATCGAGTATCCCTGCCGGTACTGCAGGTCGTCGAAGTCCATCGTTCCCCGATAGTGCGCGGTCGAGGCGGTGAACACGATGCGCGACGGCGCGCTCGCGATCAGGAGCCCTTTCAGCGATTCGGTGAGCAGATACGGCGCGAGGTGATTGACCGCGAACGTCGCCTCGTAGCCGTCGGCGGATTCGGTCCGCCCGGAATAGACGGTGCCCGCGTTGTTGACCAGGACGTCGAGCCGGTCGTATCGCGCGAGCACCGAATCGCTCAGTGCGCGTACCGATTTCAGGGAGGTGAAATCCGCGACCAGGCTGTCGACCTGCGCTGCCCCCGCGGCCGACACGCGCTCGGTTGCCCGGCGCAGTTTGTCGGCATCGCGCCCGACCAGTACCAGGTGTGCTCCGGGCGCGACCTGGCTCGCACATTCCAGTCCGATGCCCGCGGTGGCGCCGGTGATGAGAATCGTCTTCACGGTATGCCTTTCGAACGGTGGTTGTTCGCTTTCGCGGTCAGTGCGTACCCGCGGCGCGCGCTGCCATCCGGAAGATACGACGCCGCACGTCTCGGCGCACCCGGTCGCGCAGCGGCGCAGCGGGTTTCGCGGGCGTGCTGCCGAAGCGCGGGAACAACGCGAGCGCATCGGATCGCTCGATACCGCGGCGGGTCGATTCGTCGATGCCGTATTCGTCGAGTCCGCCGTTGAAATACAGCACCGCGGGTTCCTCTTCGTCACGGTGCCCACGCCCGACTTCGCGGCGGCCGCCACCGAAGCCGAACGGGCGCTGGACGTTCTGGGCGCCGATGGTGTCGTTCTGCTCGCCAACGCCCGCGGCATCTATCTGGGCGCCGATGGGCAGGACGAGCTGTTCCGCGTGCTCGATGAGCGGGCGGCGGTCGCGTTCGTGCGCCCGGCCGCGCCGTGCGATGACGCCGCGGCGTTGTGACTGATCGGAAGAGGTTCGGCTGGCCTCGACTGCCGACTACCGGACGATAGTTGGTCAAGAACGTCAATCATGCTGGAACTCACATCTTCGATGATTTCATCGGACTTCTTGACAGAGGAGATGATCGTAACTGATGATTTAGTCAATAACGGTTCTGGAGGTAGCGGTGACGAGTATCGACAAGCAGGCGGGAGCCGGACGGGCGGTCCGGGTCGACGGTCGCGAGATCTACTTCGACGAGGCCGGCTCCGGTCCGGTGGCGGTCTTGCTGCACGGTGGTGGTCCCGGGGCGACCGGCTTGTCGAACTATTCGCGCAATATCGAGGCGCTGGCGCAGCGGTTCCGCGTGATCGTGCCGGATATGCCGGGCTACGGGAAGTCGTCCAAGTGGGTCGATCAGTCCGATCCGTTCGGGTACCTGGGCCGGGCCGTCGGAGGGTTGCTGGACGAGCTGGGTGTGGCCTCGGCGCACCTGGTCGGCAATTCCTACGGTGGTGCGGCGGCGTTGCGGCTGGCGATGGATCGGCCGGAGAAGGTCGACCGGATGATTTTGATGGGACCCGGTGGTATCGGCTCCTCTCGGGCGTTGCCCACCAAGGGGCTGCAGGAGTTGCTGAACTACTACCCGGGTAGTGGTCCGAGTCGCGAGAAGATCACCCGGTTCATCCGTGAATACCTCGTCTTCGACGGTGCGTCGGTGCCCGAGGAATTGATCGAATTGCGGTACCGGGCCAGCATCGAGCCCGAGGTGGTCGCGAATCCGCCGCTGCGGCGTCCGTCGGGGCCGTGGGCGCTGCGCACGCTGTGGCGGATGGATTCCACCCGGGATTCCCGGCTGCGGAAGGTCCAGCATCCGACCCTGGTGATCTGGGGGACCGACGACAAGGTCAACCGTCCCTCGGGCGGACGCATCCTGTCGGAGACCATGCCGAACTGTGATCTGTACCTGGCGGCGAACACCGGTCACTGGGTGCAGTGGGAGCGTGCGGACCTGTTCAACTCGCTGGCCACCACATTCCTGGAGGCGACGTCGTGATCGGTGCGAACCCCGATTCGGTTTTCGGCTCCGTGCACCTGGGTTATGTTGTCGTGCAATCGAATCGGCATGCCGACTGGCGCCGCTTCGGCGCCGACGCGATCGGTCTGCATGTCGACGCCCTCGACTCGGGGGTGCTGCGTTTCCGTCTCGACGACCGTGCCTGCCGCTTCCTCATCCAGCGTGGCCCGGCCGAGGATGTGACCGCGCTGGGCTGGCAGATCGACGATCACGAAACCTTCGATCGCATCGTGGCGCGCGTGAGCGACCGCGGCGTCCCGATCACCGAAGGCTCCGCCGAGGAAGCGGCGCTACGCGGGGTGCAGCGATTGTGGCGCTTCCCCGGGCCGAAGGGGATCGCTCAGGAGATCTTCACCGTGGCTGTCACGACGCCGGAACCGTTGCGAATGATCAGTTCCGGCTGGGTGACCGGTGAGGCCGGCATGGGCCACGTCGCGATCGTGTCGCGTGAGCCGGAGTCCATGCGCGGCTACTACGAGACGGTCTTCGACTCCCGGCTGTCGGACTACATCGACGAGAACATTTCCGGGCTGAAGATGAAGATCCGCTTTCTGCGGGTCAACGAGCGCCACCATTCGATCGCCATCGCCGATATCCGCGGAATCAAGATCGATCCGCTGCGCACGCGCGTGCAGCACATCAACATTCAGTCCGCGACGCTCGACGATATGCTCGCCGCCTTCGGCCGCGTCACCGACCTCGGCTTCCGCATGCAGTGGTCGGTGGGGCAGCACACCAACGACCGCGAGCTGTCGTTCTACTGCGTCACCCCCTCCGGCTTCGAACTCGAGGTCGGCTGGAATCCGATCGTCATCGGCCCCGAACTCGAATCGACCTGGGAGCCGACCACATATCCGGGAATCAGCATCTGGGGACACACCCCGGTAGGGGACACGGTGCTGACGAAGTTCACCCAATTCCGCCGGGCGCTGCAGTCCGTGCGCACGCCCGAGATCACCGTCCCGCAGCTCACAGGAGGTCTGTCACGATGAACGCCACCGACTACGACGTGGTGGTCGTCGGCTTGGGCCCGACCGGGCTGACGCTGGCCAATCTGCTGGGCCGGCGCGGAATCAGTGTCCTCGTGCTCGAGCGCGAGCCGGAATACTACGGGCTCGCCCGTGCCGTCTACACCGACGACGAGGTCATGCGGATCTTCCAGAGCACCGGTGTCGCAGACGATCTCGCCGCCGACATGAACGTCGATTCGACAGTGCAGTGGGTGCGTGGTGACGGCAAGGTGCTGGTGCAGTTCCACCAGACCGACCGCCCGCTCGGCTGGCCGATCGTGAACTTCCTGTATCAGCCGTATCTGGAGAACGGCCTCGAGCGGGCGTTGGAACGCTATCCCCACGTCACCGTGCGGCGGGGCCGTGAGGTGGTCGGTTTCGATCAGGATGCGGACTGGGTGAGCGTCGAGCATGCCCGCAGCGCCGGGACCGACTACGGCAAGAAGACCTCGGAACCGGACCCCCGCACCACGGAGCGGGTGCGGGCGAAGTTCCTCGTCGGCTGCGACGGCGGGCGCAGCGTGGTCCGTACTCGGCTCGGAATCGATATGTCCGGCACCAGTTTTCCGGAGCGGTGGCTGGTCGTGGATCTGAAGGCCGCCGACGGTGTGGACGCGTTCCGGCATCTGCCGTACTTCAATTTCGTCTGCGACCCGAAGCTGCCGATCGTCTCCTGCCCGCAGCCGGGCGGCCATCACCGTTTCGAATTCATGCTGCAGGAATCGCAGACGGCCGAGGAGATGGAGGACCCGGACAACGTCCGCCGCCTGATCGGCGCCTTCGTCGACCCGGACGAGGTCGAGGTGCTGCGTCGGCTGGTGTACACGTTCAACGCCGTGGTCGCCGAGCGCTGGCGGGCCGGGCGGATCCTGATCGCGGGCGACGCCGCGCATATGACCCCGCAGTTCGTGGGACAAGGGATGAGCTCGGGTGTCCGGGACGCCGACAATCTGGCGTGGAAACTGCATGCGATCATCGAATACGGTGCCGCGCAACGGATTCTGGACAGCTACGAGACCGAGCGCCGTCCGCATGCGAAGGCGATGATCGACTTCTCGGTCTTCAACAAAGCGCTGGTCTCCGTCGACAACCCATTGCTGGCGGCCGCTCGTGACCTCGCGCTCACCACCGCGGTGCGCACACCTGGGCTGGGCGGCTGGATTCGCGCCGCGAAAATGAAGCCACAGCCGCGCTTTCGTCCCGGCGCCTATCTGGGCCTGCCACGTGGGCGGTGGAGACGCGGTGTGGCGGGCACCCTGTCGCCGCAACCGCAGATCCGCACCTACGACGGGCGGCATCGCCGCCTCGACGAGGTTCTCGGATCGGGCTTCGCGGTGCTCGGCAACGGTGTGGACCCGCGCTCGGTCCTGAGCTCCACGGACGGCGCGGCACTGCGGGCGTTGGGAACTCGATTCGTCACCGTCTACCCAGCCGGTGGTCGACCGCAGGGCAAGCCGGGAGACGGCCGGGCTGCCGGCGACGACTACGCCGACGTGGAAGACCACACCGGTGCGCTGACCACGTGGTTCGGGAAAGCGGGTGTGGGCGCGCGCGGCCTGGTGCTGCTACGTCCGGATCGGTACGTCTTCGGCACGGCCGCACCGCAGCGTGCGCACGAACTGACCGCCGAACTACTGCGTCAACTGGGTGGGCCGCGTCCGCGCATCGCCCCGGAGGTTGTGCCCACCGCCGGCATCCCGATCGCCGACACCGCAGCCGCCCACTCGGGTCCGGCCGAATCTATTGCCGAACACAGCGGTACCGGTCCACGCCGGGACGACATGGAGGACGCGCGATGAGGTCGGCGCCGTCCGAGACCGGGGCCGTCCGTGGCACGGCGCAACGACTGTTCACCGCGACGGCGACGACACCACCGTCGCCGCCGGCGTGGGCGGTGATGGTCTGCATCGCGCGCCCTCCGACCGGGCACCGGGCCGGGTGAGGGCGGCCCGGTTGTCGACCGGTGCACCGTGGATCGCGGTGGCGGCGAGGCGGTTACAGCTGTGGCAGCGGCGGGAGTTCGCTGCTGGAGAGTTTCTGCGCGGTGCGCTTGTTCATGCCGAACATGCGCAGCATATGGAAGGTCATCTCGTCGGTGAGGGCGTCGGCATCGGCGTCCGGACGGGCATCGAGCAGCTGCAGCAGTCCCAGCAGGGCCCCGCCGGCGGCCATGATCGCCATATCGGGGTCCATCGGTTCGAACCGGCCCTGCTCCTGCGCGGCGATGATGTCGCGGCGGGCCCGCGGCGCCAATCCCTCGTCACGCAAGAGCACCGACATTCCGGAATTCAGCAGCACCCGAACCATTTCCGGCACCTGGCGCTGCAGTCGTCCGGTCATGCGAAAACTCACCGCGAACACTTCGGCCGGATCCTCGTACTGCTCGACGATGCCGTCGCGCATCTCGCTGTAGACCTGCAGCACCGAGCGGATGGCCTCGTCGAACAGCTGTTCCTTCGAGGTGAAATGGTTGTAGAACGAGCCGAATCCGACGTCCGCCGCGTCGGTGATCTCTTGGATGCTCACCGCGGAACGGCCCTCGGACAGGAACTTCCGCGCCGCGCCCAGCAGGGCGTTGCGGGTGCGTTCGCGGCGTCGGTCGATGCGGTTGCGGACAACGGGTTCGGCGGCCATCGATCTCTCCCAATCACATGCGTTATGGAAATCGTAACTGAGAAGAACATCAGAGTCGATTCCGAGTGCCTTTCGACACGCGCTCGGACCGGAAAGTGAGAAGAACATGGTCAGTTCCCGCCTCATCTCGGCGGTGAGCCGCCGTCGCGCACTCGGTACGGCCGTCGCGGGCACGCTCGGCGTCGCCGCGGCGTCGGTCGCGTTGCCCGGTGCGCAGGCGACACCCGTTCGAAGGCGGCAGCCGGCGCCGTCGGGCACGTATCGCATCGATCTGCACGCGCATTTCCTGCCCCCGGACTACCGCGCCGCCCTGATCGAACACGGCCACCTCACCATCGGCGGGTACCCGACGCCGGAATGGTCGGCGGAGCAGGCGCTGGCCTTCATGGACTATTACGGCATTGCAGCACAAGCACTTTCGGTATCCGATCCGGGTGTGTCGTTCCTGAGCGGGAAGGAGGCCACCGATATGGCGCGTTACTGCAACACCTATGCCGCCGGGCTGTTCCGGTCGAATCCGACGCGGTTCGGCGCCTTCGCGGTCCTGCCGATGCCTGATATTCCCGCCTCGATCGCCGAGGCGATCTACGCCCTCGACGAATTGGGTCTCGACGGGGTGATCTTGCTGTCGGCCTACAACGGGGTCTATCTCGGCGACCCGCGCTTCGAACCGTTGATGGCCGCGCTGAACCAGCGCAGCGCCTACGTGTTCGTGCACCCCGCGGCGATCCCCGATAACGCCAAACCGAAACTGCCGCTACCGGATTTCCTGGAAGAGTTCACCTTCGACACCACCCGCGCCGCGACCATGATGATGGTCACCGGTGTCACCCAGCGGTACCCGCACATCCGCTTCCAGCTGGCTCACGCGGGCGGCACGGTGCCGTTCCTGTCGCATCGGATCAGCGTGGCCTCTCAGACCGTGCTGGGGCAGTTGTGGCCGCAGGACCTGCCGAAACCGTCCGTGCTCGATATCCAGCACCAGATCTCGACCTTCTACGTCGACACCGCGCTGAGTGGCTCGGCGGCCGCGATGGCGAGCGCTACCGCCGTCATGAGCCGCGACCACATCGTCTTCGGCTCCGACTGGCCGTTCAGCGCGTTGACTCTGCCACAGTCGGGCAGCCATGATCCGGCACCCGGACTGAGCGATATCTTCGACGCCGATCAGCGGATGGAGGTCGAGCGCCACAACCCGTTGCGCCAGTTGCCCCGCCTGGCCCAAGCGGTCGGCGCGTGAGCCACGGCGGTGTCGGGCGCGTGGCCGACGATCGCATCGAGGTCGCTATTGTTCGCCATCACCTCGAACGTGACGGCGAGAAGCTGAGCTACGTCCTGGCCCAGGTGTACCGTGTCGACAACGTGAAGCTCGTCGAGTATTGGGAGTATCCGGAGCCGGCCTTTTACCACGCGTGGCGATGAGGTCGACTCAGATCTGTTGGGCAGCGCTGCGATTCGCAGGGTCGGCCGACTCCGGATACCGGACCAACCGCCACGACCCTACTGGAGAAGTAGCGGGTCCCCCGACGTGAGCGAGGTGAAATGAAAATGAACCGGCGTCAGCGTTGGACGGCTGACGCGATACCGGATCAATCGGGGCGCACTGTCGTTGTAACAGGCGCTAATTCGGGTATCGGGTATGAGATCGCCGCTGCTCTTGCGCGTCGCGGAGCCCGCACGGTGCTCGCCGTGCGAGACATCGGCGCGGGAACCGAAGCTGCCGCCAGAATCGCCGACTCTCGACTCGGCGCTACCGTCAGCGTGCAGCAGCTCGATCTCGCATCCATGCGGTCTATCAGATCCGCGGCCGCCGACCTGCGCGCGAGCTACCCCCGCATCGACCTGTTGATCAACAACGCGGGGCTGGTCGCGTTTACGAAGGGATCCACCGAGGAGGGCTTCGAACTCCACTTCGGCGTGTGCCACCTCGGACACTTCGCGCTGACAGGCTTGCTCTTGGATATGCTGATGAACACACCCGGAGCCCGGATCGTGACCGTGAGCAGTTTCGGCCACCGCATGGCTGGTGACGGCATCGACTTCGCCGACCCACACTGGCAACGGCGTCCCTACAAGTGGGTACAGGCCTACGGCCAGGCCAAGCTCGCCAACCTGCTCTTCACCTACGAACTTCAACGTCGGCTGGCTGCGGCCTCAGGTACGAACGCCATCGCCGTGGCAGCGCATCCGGGCACGACGAAGACGCAACTCGTCAGGGACGCCCCGATATCCATCCGGCTGCAGAACAGACTGCTCGGCGGCTTGCGTCAAGGCGCTGCGATGGGAGCACTGCCGATTTTGCGCGCCGCGACGGATCCCACAGTTGTAGGCGGCCAATACTTCGGTCCCGGAGGACTGGGCGAACTACGAGGCTATCCCCGGATCGTCAGCTCGTCCGCGACCTCCCGCAATGCCCTGCTTCAGCGCAGATTATGGGAGATGTCCGAGGACCTCACCGGTGTTCGGTATTCCGTATGACCACCGACGAAGCAGTATCTGAAGTCTTTGGGGGGATGGAAGCTCACACGTCGATGGGACGGCCGCCATGCTGCCCTACCGCGCCCGCGGCACGGTTACGCCGGTACCGGCTCGGGTGCGGTGCCCGCCCGAAATCCGGGGACCACGCGGTCGACCAGCGGTATCAGCAGTTGGATGAGCGGCCCGATACCGAACGCGTAGACGAAGGTGCCGACGCCGACGCTGCCGCCCAGCAGCCAGCCGGTGCCGAGTACCGTCGCCTCGATACCGGTGCGTATCACCCAGACGGGTTTTCCGGTGCGTGCGACCAGGCCCGTCATCAGTCCGTCCCGCGGTCCCGGCCCCATGCCGGCGCCGATGTAGAGGACCGTGGCGATGGCGTTGAGCACCACTGCCGCGGCCATCGCCGCGATGCGCACCGCCATGGCGTCGAGTTCGGGGAGCAACCACAGTCCGGCATCGACGGACACCGCGAGCACCACCACATTGCTCACCGTGCCCAGCCCGGGACGTTGCCGCAGCGGAATCCAGGCGAGTAGCACAGCGATTCCGGTGGCTGCGGTCACGGTGCCGAAGCTCACCGGCACGTGTGCGGCCACACCCTGATGGAAGACATCCCAGGGGTCGAGTCCCAGTGCCGCCCGGATCATTACGGCCATCGAGAACCCGTACAACCACAGTCCGGTGTAGAGCGCAGACAGTCGGCGAAGCAGCATTCGGCCAGTATGTCGACGACTGGACCTTCAGCCCAGAGCCAGTTGAGGGGGAGTGGACTGTATTGATATGGCCGGTGATTCGGCGACTGAGCTCCGGAACGGAATCGCCCGACCGGTCGCGGTAGCGACTTTCGGGATCCGAGCCGAGGAGTATCACCCATGACATCTCCTACATTTTGTAGTAGAAACGTCAGCGTGTGACTTCGATGAAACCTGCTGTCACGCAACATCGAACGACAACGGTTGCGGGAAGGCAGAGATGTTCACAGGGCGTCGAGATTTCCTGATGGGCGCTACCGCGGCGTTGGCTGGTATGCCATGGCTGCGCGGGAGGGCGGTCTCCCCACGCGATACCTCAGCACCGATCCGGCCGGTCGACGAGCCCCTGCGTGAGGGAAGCGAGCAGATCGCCATGCTGCTCTACCCTCAGTGCACGGCACTGGACTTCATCGGTCCTCAATATGCCTTCGCATGCCTGTCGGGCGCGACGGTGCACCAGGTCGCTGCCACGATGGAACCGATAGTCACCGACACCGGGGTGACCCTCACGCCGACGGCGACCTTCGATCAATGCCCGCGGGATGTCGATGTGCTGTTCGTCCCCGGTGGAACGAACGGAACGCTGGCCGCCATGCGCGACGACAACGTCATTCGCTTCGTCGCCGACCGTGGCGCACGGGCGACATGGGTCACCAGCGTGTGCACCGGTTCGCTGGTGCTGGGCGCGGCCGGACTGTTGCGCGGTTATCGGGCCACCTCACATTGGGCCGCACGAGATCTATTGGCCGAAGCACACGCGATTCCCACCGATTCGCGGGTCGTTGTCGACCGCAACCGGATCACCGGCGCAGGCGTCAGTGCGGGATTGGACCTCGGCTACGTCATCCTCGCGCTTCTGCGCGACCAGCGCTACGCGGAAACGGTGCAACTCATGGCCGAATACGCACCGCAGCCGCCGTTCGGCGCAGGCTCTCCCGACACCGCACCGCCATCGACGAAAACCATGGTGGAGGCAATGTTCACCGACTTCCGCGCAGGCGTGCAGCAGACTCTCCCGCGTTGAACACTCTCTCTCCGGCTCTCGCCACCGCGGGGTAGTCTCACCCGAAACGATGAGGGGGCGGTGGTGTGAGAGATTCCCAGGCAGACCCGAAGTCGTTTGCGCCACATGGTGCGACCGCCGTCACCGCGGCCATGACAGCGTTGACCGTAGGACTGCTCAGCGGCATCGCCGGAATCCTGTGGCTTCTCTACGTGGTCACCGGAATCGAGGATCAGGCCCGCGAATCGCCTACCGAGATCAGCCGATCCTCGGACCTGATCGCCATGGGCGTCGTCGCACCTGTCATCGGGCTGGCCTGGATTGTCGGAGGATTCCTTCTGCTGATGTGCATGAAGACGGGCCGAGTCCTGTTGGTCCTCGCATCGGGAGTGGCGCTGGTCGCGAGCGTGGTGCAACTTGTCAACAGAGGCTTCGCCTTCTTGTACATTCCTCTCGCCGTGAGCCTGCTGATCCTCATCCTGTGCGCGGTTCCGGCAACCGGTCGCTGGATCGTATCCGAGCGACAGGAGCTCCGATGACGCGGCGCGGCGCGGAGGATGGTGCGGGCTGCGAGTGACGGTCGCGGTGACCCGCCGTCGCGTCCGCGGTTGTGCGCCGAATCGTACTGGGACCCTATCGGTTTGGTGTGCGGGTCCGGCAGGTATCGCGGACCCGCACGGTGATCGCTAGCGCCCGGCGTGCACGGCCGGACGGCGGTCGGCCCACGGCATGGCTCGCTCGAGATCCCCGGCGAGCGCCAGTAGCGTGGCCTCGTCGCCGTGGCGGCCGGCGAACTGGATGCCGATCGGCAGCCCCGCCGCCGATTGGGCCAGCGGCAGCGAGATGGCGGGCATACCGGTGACGTTGAACAGCGCGGTGAAGCTGCCGTAGTCGAAAATTCGGTCGTACCATTCGCGGGCGCTCAGCGAGGCGTCGTCGGCATCGAGGTGACCCAGCGGGATCGGTGGCGCGCTGGTCGTGGGCGTCAGCAGGACGTCGTAGCGGGTGAGGAACCCCGCGACCGCGCGGGTGGTCTGGTTGAACACCCGGTCGGCGGCGTAGATGTCGAAGGCGGACAACGTTTTTCCGTATTCGACGCACGCCAGCGTGGTCGCCTCCAGGTGCTCCCGGTTCGCCGGCACGCCCAGCTGCGCCGAGGCACCCAGGACGGCGTCGGCGAGGAAACTGCACCACGCGTCGAGGTTGGCCTTGTCGAAGGCCACCACATCGAGCTCGGGCGCGGCCTCCTCGACGACGTGCCCCATCTCGGCCAACCGTTCGGCCACGTGGGTCACCGCGGCCACGCACTCCGGGTCGACCGCGCGACCGGCGTCCATCGGGGTCGCGGTGACGGCGATTCGTAGTGGCCGGGAACCGGCGGCGGCGTGTTCGGCGTAGCTGCGCACCGGGCCGGGCAGCAGGTAGCGGTCGCCGGGTTCGGCGCCGTGCACCGCGTCGAGCAGCCGCGCGCTGTCGCGCACGGTGCGGGTGACGGCGAATTCGATGCCGAGCCCCAGCAGCGGGTCGGCGAAGTCCGGGCCGGGCGTGGTCCGTCCACGGCTCGGCTTGAGACCGACCGCACCGCACGCGGCGGCGGGGATGCGGATCGAGCCGCCGCCGTCGTTGGCGTGTGCCATCGGCAGCGCGCCGCTGACGACCAGCGCCGCCGAGGCGCCGCTGGAACCGCCGGGGCTGCGGTCGGTGGCCCAGGGATTGCGGCTCGGTCCGCCGTAGGCGAGAGCTTCGGTGGTGGCGTTGAACCCGAACTCCGGGCTGCGGGTGATCGCGCCGATCGCCAGGCCCGCGCGGCGGAATCGCGCCACCAGGTGGGTGTCCTCCGGGTGGGTGACACCCGCACCGAACAGCCTGCTGCCGCTGCGGCTCGGCACTCCGCCCGCGTGTGCGATGAGGTCCTTGAGTGCGAACGGCACACCGGCGAACGGACCGGACTCGTCGTAGTCGAGCGGTGTGTCGAAGCGCTCGCCCGCCACGGCGGCCAGTTCGGGTTCGACCGCGTCCAGGGCGGTCGCGGCGGCCGTCCAGACCTCGGACGCGCTGACCTGACCGTCGCGGATCAGCTCCGCCAGACCGGTGGCGTCGTGCGCGGCGTATTCGGCGACATCCATGCGATTTTCTCCTCGTGCTTCGCGGGCAGGATGGGCGAAGAGTAGGAGCGAATATCACGGCGCGTATCGGCAGAATTGCGGAGGCGCAATCGCGGACAAGTCGCTAGCCGCGCACCTACCATGACCGCATGAGCGAGTCGGCGGTGCGTGCGCGTCTCGCCGCCGCGCTCGAACTCCGGGACACGGCGGCCGGGTCACCCGGGGGCGAACCCCTCAAACAGCAGACCGCACGTCTGCTGTTCGCGCTGCGCCGAGTGGTGCCCTACGACCACGCCGCGCTGTCGATCCCGGACCCGGTGACCGGCGAGCACACCACCTATTCCAACTTCGGCTACAGCACCCCGACGCTGGATCTGATCAACGACGCCATGCCGGACATGGAGCTGTACGGCGAACTCCGCGAGACCAGGCTCCCGGTACTGCTGCACGACGTGGACCGGCGGCGACGGCGCGGCGTCGTCTTCGACATCATCCGGCGCAACGGCTTTCGCGACGGGCTCAGCCACTGCCTCTACTCGCCGCACGGCCGCTACCTCGGCTTGCTGAACCTGAGCACCTACACCCCGCTCGACGAGCACACCCTGCCGCTGACCACGCTGGTCTCCGACGCGCTCGCCGCCGCGGTCGACCCACTGCGCCCGGCGAACGGCGGCGCCATCGCGATCGGCGCGGGGGAGGACGCCCTGCTCATCGATCTCGACGGCACTCCACGCCCGTTGACCGCGGGCGCCCGCACCGACCTGGCCGCCGCCCTGATCGGGCTCGACCCGCCCGCTGCGGTGACGGTGATCCACGGCGCGCACGTGCACGAGGTCCGCCTGGACGCGGTGCGCGGCGGCACCCTCATCCGGCACCGACCCGTGCCGCCGCCCGCCGGACTGACGCTGCGAGAACTCGAGGTGCTGGAACTGCTTTCGCACGGCGCGGCCAACACCGAGATCGCCCGCACCCTGCGGATCGGCGCATCGACGGTCGCCACCCACGTGGAGGCGATCCTGCGCCGCACGGGATCGTCCAACCGGACCGCCGCGGCCGTCTACGCGACACGCATCGGGCTGTGCCGTTCCGCGTGACGCCGGCAACCGCTGGTACGTAGCGCATTTCCGCGCGTGGGAATCGCGTGGGCGGCGGCTGGATCTACTCTCGTCGCGTCGATCGAGCGGCCGCTACGTCCACGAATTCCGCGCCCGGACCCAGCGGCCGGGCTATGAGGAGTTCGCGGTGACCCGAGGCGATGTTCATCTGTGTGGCAGTGTGCCGCTGCCGGATGCGGAGGCCGTATTCGGTGCGGCCGCGCGGCGGCTGGGACCGTGGCTCAGCCGCATTCCCGACGGTGAGACCGGCGAGCGGGACAATTTCACGGTCTGGCAGTTGCCGCGCATGGGCGCGCATCCGGATCTGGAGACGGTGCCGCCGCCGAGCCCGGAATACGGTCCCAGTGAGCGGGTGCGGCCCAAACCGGGCGTGGATCCCGCGTCGATCGATTTCGGTGAGCTGGGTTACGCGCAGGCAGCGCTCGAGTCCTGGGGTGTGTTCCGCAAGCTGCGCGAACGCGGCGATATCGATGCCGGGGTGCGGTTCCAGGTCTGCCTGCCCACCCCGATCTCGGTGGTCGGCGCCTTCGTCGGCGATCCGCAGGACATTCTCGAACAGCGCTACGAGGCGGCTCTGCTCGCCGAACTCGGCCGCATCGCCGCGGCGATCCCGCACACCGATCTCGCGGTGCAGTGGGACTGCCCGGTCGAGTTCGCCATCTTCGAGGGGGTGTTCCCGTCCTGGTTCGGCGCCGACGACGAGACTCGGCTGAGTGAGATCGTGGCACGGCTCGTGCGCCTCGGCGCGGCCGTGCCGGGAAACATCGAACTCGGATATCACTTGTGCTACGGCGATTTCGGGCATCGTCACTTCGCCGAGCCCGCCGACACCGGTCGCATGGTGGCGGTGCTGTCCGGTGTGCTGGCGGCGCTGCCGCGCCGGGTCGATTGGGTGCATATGCCGGTTCCGCGCTCGCGCGCGGACCGTGCGTACTTCGCGCCGCTGGCCGGGCTGCACCTGCCGCCGCAGACCCGGCTGTACCTCGGACTGGTGCACGCCACCGACGGCCGCGACGGGGCCCTGCGCCGCATTCGCGGCGCCCGGGAAATCGTCGACGGCTTCGGTATCGCCACCGAATGCGGATTCGGCCGCCGGCCCGCCGAACACATCCCGGATCTATTGGATCTGCATGCCGAAGTGGCGGCCATGCTGTCGTGAGACCGGTGAACTCGGAGTGGACGGTGAAGGGGGCCTGCTGGTCCGAGTGACAGCGGGATGCCCCGGCCGACTAGCCCCAGTTGGCAGCGAGGGTGAGGCAGAACGGGTGGCCACTCGGATCGAGCAGCACCCGCCAGGTCTCACCGGGCTGAAACTCCGGCACCGTGGCACCCAGTTCGACCAGTTGTTTACTGGCGATCTCGAGGTCGTCGACCGCCAAATCCAGATGGAACTGTTTGGTGCCCTTCTCGTTCGGCCAGGTCGGAGCCTGATAGTCCGGGATAGTGCCGAATCCCAGCGCGTGATCCGGACCGGTGAGCATGGCGTACTCGTCCTGCGCGTGCGTGATTTTCCAACCGAGCGCCGCCGCCCAGAACTCCGCGTCTCGCCGCGCGTCGGCACTGTCCAGAGTGAGCATTTTCAACGTGGCAACCGCCATGGGTTTTCCTCTCAGCTACACGATTACTGTCAGTCAGCCTGCACCACCGGCACCGCGCGGGATTGGAGAAACGCGACACCGGCCCCTGCCGGATACCGGCCGCCGTCAGCGGTTCGCCGAGGCCGACGCGCCGAAGGTGTACGCCGGATCCCTCGCGACGTCCGCGGGCGAGCAAACGGTTCACCCCACGTGGACAACTGCGCCCGTTCTCACATGCTCGCGAGGCCACCAGCCCAGGTGCGCATACCCGCCGGGCCGTCACCAGCGGCATAGGCGGCGAACTGTGCGCGGGCTTCGCCTGATCGGATGCCGCCCCTGATCTCGCGGGGTTTCGCGAAGTATGGAAGCTCCTGCGGGGGCAACCACGATTCCACCAGCGCGGCAGCACCATCGTTCGGCGACGGGAGTGCGAACCATACTCTGCGAACGCCCAACGTGATGGCCGCACCCATGCACATCAAGCAGGGCTCGAGATTCACTGCGAGGGTGAGTGTTCCGTTCGGTCGGGTGAACCCCAGCGCTTCGTCGGCCTGCTGCATCGCGAGAAGATCGGCATGCACGATCCGTCGGCCCTGTGCCTTTTCCTGGGTGTGAGCGCGCCCCAGTACCTGCTCGTCATCGAACACCACCGCACCGATCGGCATCTCACCCGCGGCCAATCCCTCGTCCGCGACCGACAATGCGAGTCCCACAGCGTCATACGGCTCCATCACCACCGCGACTGTAAGCGTTCTCGGAACGTCGTGTCCGCCACACTCCCTTCCTGTCGGTCGCGGTCGGCTCTGGTCGAGAGCCGTACCGAATCGTCAGCAGGCGCGGGCTCCCGCAGGCCCCGGACCGATCTCCGTGTCAGTAGCCGCGTCAGGTCGCCGTCAGTGTGCTGTCAGCGCGGCCGGACACAGTAGGTCCATCGAACACCACGGCCCCCGACCATCAACCCGGTGACGGGGAACTGCCACAACAGATTTCGAAGGAGACCACCATGTCCGCCACCCTCGCCCTGACCGCCCAGGACCAGCTCACCTTGCGCACCGCCGCCTACGGCGCGGTCTCGCTGCTGGCCGCCGGATCGAGCAAGCCCCACACGGCCGCCACCGCGGGATCGACGGCGCTGCTGTCGGCGACCGGCACGGTCGGACACGTCCTCGCGGCAAAGTCCAGGGACATCAAGCTGGCTGGGAAGTCCGTCGCCGAACTCGCCGATCAGGTACTGCCCGCCCTCACGGCCGCAGTGACCCTGCTCGAACAGTCCGACCCCGCCGAAGCCGACAACTTCCGCACCACCGTGCAAATCGCGATCGAGGCCGCCACCACCGAGGTCCGCCCCGGCCCCGTCACCACCGAAATGATCCGCAAGATCACCGCCGCCATGCACGCTGGGTAAGACGCTTACGAGTGCTCGCCAATACAAACGCCTCCAGGTGACACCTTGCGGGTCGGAGTGTGAAGATCGGCCGAGTGCGAACGGCCTGGCGCGGGTAGGACGCCGGCTGGCAAGGTGTTGCTCATGGACAACTTGCGGGACGCCGAGCGCCGACTCCAGACCGCGCAGCTCGCCGGCGACGTCGAGGCGCTGGATCGACTACTGGATGATCGGCTCATCTTCACCTTCGGTGCCAACGTTCAGACCAAGGCGGACGATCTGGAGCTGCACCGCACTCGAGCGCAGGTAGTGACGAAGGTGGCCGAGGAGGAGTTGACCGTGCTCACCGACGGGCGTACCGGGGTGACGTGGTTTCTCGGCACCATCGAAGGGACCGTCTCCGGGACGCCGTTCGCGGCCAGGATGCGCTACACCCGTACGTGGCTGTACGACGAGACGCACGGTTGGCGAATCATCGCCGTGCACGCCAGCACGGCCGATTGACGCAGCCGACACGTTGTCCGGCGACCGGCCGGCTACACGGCAAACGGCGGGTTCGGCGGGGCAGCACCGACATATCCAGGCGTTCCTCGGGCCGGCCGCGTGGTCGCCGGCGTCGTTAACGCCGCAAGGGTAGGTGATCGATTGTCGAGCGACAGTAAAGGAATGTGGGAGAGGGGAAACGAATGAACACGACGGCAACTGTCGCGGCGCGGGCTGTGGTCGCCGCGGCTGTGGTTTCAGGTTTCGCCGGCTTCCTCGGATCCGGTGTGGCTCGAGCCGCGCCGCAGGACTGTGCGGTTTCGCGGGATCTCGTCGGTGCGACGGCGACGTGCTACGACGACGGCCCCCCTGGCCGGGAGTACGCGCTGATCGTCGAGTGTTTCGGTCTGCACGGCATCCCCAACGCATTTCCGTTGATGGCTGTCGGCCCCTACCTGGGATCGTGGAATGGTTCCTTCGGCCCGTCCGGGCAGGGCACGGCCTCCTGCCTGGGGCCGACGAGTATCGGGACCGCTACGAACGCTTACGTGAAGATCTATCGGGATTGATCGCCGCAGTATGTGGCGGCGGGCTCACGGCACACCCGGCCGGCGCGATCGAAACGCACTCCGCAACGCCAAAGGGATTGTGTCGTAGGCCGACTCGTTCGCTGCTGAGCAGGTGTGGTACGACGAGGAGTCCGCCGAGGAAGGGAGGCCCAGTGGCCGCCGAGCCGTTCGAAGTCAGCGTCACCGAAGCCGAGATCGCGGATCTGCGTGAACGGTTGCGACGGACGCGGTGGCCCGAGCCCGAGCCGGTGGACGACTGGTCACAGGGTTTGCCGCTGGCTTATGCGCAAGAGCTGTGCCGCAGCTGGGCCGAGGACTACGACTTCGGGTTCGCCGAGCGGCTGAACGTTTTTCCGCAATATCGCGACACGATCGACGGGCTGGGCATCCACTTCCTGCACGTCCGCTCGCCCGAGCCGGATGCGTTCCCGCTGGTGCTCACGCACGGGTGGCCGGGTTCGGTGCTCGAGTTCCTGGAAGTTCTGGGCCCGCTGACCGACCCGCGCGCGCACGGTGGGGATCCGGCGGACGCGTTCCATGTCGTCGCGCCGTCGTTGCCCGGGTACGGCTGGAGTGACAAGCCGTCGACGACCGGGTGGGGCGTCGATCGCATCGCGCGCGCCTGGGACACGTTGATGGTTTCGCTGGGTTACGAGCGGTACGGCGCGCAGGGCGGTGACTGGGGTTCGGCGGTGTCCGGCGCGCTGGGCGAGGTCGCGCCCGAGCGGGTCGCCGGCGTGCATCTGAACATGGGATCCGTGGCGGCGGGCACGTTCGACGATCCGACGCCTGCGGAGCTGGCGAACCTGAAGGCCGCCAAGGAGTTCCGGCGCACCGGTCGGGGATACTCGGCGATCCAGGCGACCCGGCCGCAGACGCTCGGCTACGGCCTCACCGACTCCCCGGCGGGCCAGGCCACATGGATCGCCGAGAAGTTCTGGGCCTGGACGGACAACAACGGTCATCCCGAGGACGCGGTGTCGCGGCAGCAGATCCTCGATGAGATCTCGGTCTACTGGTTCACCGCGTCGGCCACGTCGTCGGCCCGCCTGTATTGGGAGAGCTTCGCCGCCTTCCGCGACAAGGTCACCGCGCCGTCCGGGTTGTCGGTCTACCCGCGCGACCTGACCCGCCCGTCGCGGCGTGAGGCCGAGCTACGGTTCACCGACCTGCGCTGGTTCGAGGAACTCCCGCGAGGTGGCCACTTCGCCGCGCTGGAGCAGCCGGAGTCGCTGGTCGAGCAGGTGCGCGGGTTCTTCCGCCTCTTTCGCTGACGGTCCGTCCCAACCCACCACAGCCGGCCCAGCGCACCAGCATCTCAGGAGCGCGCCGCGAGGGGCGATGATTCTCCGATGGATATCGTCGAGTCGCTGCGGCGAGCCTGCGCGGCTTACGGGCATTTCAGGGTTTGGCATGCCTGGATGAAGTGATCACGCCGGACGTCTCTGCCATTGGAACCGCCGTTGATGATCCGCGAGACGGGATCGATGCTCGCGGAGCCTCGAGGATGTGCGTTGTCGGCGACGGCGTTGAGGTTGTTCCAGTACCACGCTGCCGTGGCGAACGCGTACTTCGGATCCGCCACCAGCTCGGGGTGATTGACGAAGTCGACACCGAGCGCGCCGAACTCGACGTACTGACGCCCCGTGGTGGTGACGGTGTCCGCAACGCCCAGCCGCGAAGGTGCTATGAACGCCACGCCCGCTACAGCACGCTCATGTAATTGCCGTAATTTCCGTTCAGGGCGTCCGTTGCGGCTTCGGCGATGATCTCGCGGCTGTCTTGCGAACATCGGGTCAGAAACACCCGCACGCGTGGCCCGGACCAACCGGCTGCTGCGACCGCCGGCCAGTACGCCAGGTGCTTGTGGTTGAGATCGTGGAAATTGGCCTCGGCATAGTCGAGGACGGCGTCGACCGCGGAGTCGGGGAGTTTCAGTCGCAGCATCGCGACCGCGCGCAGCGCGCCATCGGCGAGAAGTTCGACATCTTGTCGCAGGCACCACAGGGCGGGAGCAGGGTCGTTGTCGGAGGCGCGGCCCAGGCGGACGATGGCGTCGCCGAGTGCAGCGTTGACCGTCGTTGCCGACCGTGGTTGCAGCGCCAGCCTTTTCAGAAGCTCGACATCCGCGCTGCTGCCAGTCGTTCCCAGTGCCATGATCATGTGGTACTGCGTCTCCCA
>NZ_BAFW01000382.1 GCF_000308535.1 Nocardia cerradoensis NBRC 101014
GTTCTCCGGGATGTGGGATCCGCAGACCCAGACCGCGACCGCGAAGATCATTCTCGAGCTGACGCCGCACCGGCAGTACACCCGGGCGGACTGCCCGCGTTACGGCGACCTCGCGGGGCCGAGCTGCACCACCGGCCCGCCAGGAGGTCCCACCATCATCGGGCCGAACGCAGCACCCGCCAGCAGCCCCACGTTGATCGGCGGGAACGTCGGCGAATCGGGCAGCCGGCAGGAACAGGAACGAATAGCCTCGATCCTCGGCGGTCTGCCGAACGCGGCGGCCGATATTCTGTTCGGCCCGCTGCTGCGCGGCAACAACGCCGAGGTACGGCCCGCACCGGACGCCGCGGGAGGTCCGCGATGAGCTACCGCAAACCGCTGATCGTTCTGATCGTCTTCCTGGTTGTCTCCATCGGCCTGACCTGGACGATGTATGTGACCCTGGCACGCAGCGTGAGCGGGCGGACCGAGCCCTACTCCGCGATCTTCACCGACGTGTCCGGCCTGCACGCGGGTGACGATGTTCGGATGGCCGGGGTACGGGTGGGCCGGGTGCAGGCAGTCGACCTCGACGGCATCCGGGCCGAGGTCACCTTCGAGGTCCAGCAGGGACAGCGGCTGTACGGCAACACCGCGGCGTCGGTCACCTACCAGAACCTGATCGGCCAGCGATATCTCGGATTGTCGTTGCGGGACTTCGGCGAACCCGGTGTGCTGCCGCCCGGCAGCCGTATCCCGGTCGAGCACACCGAACCGTCGTTCGATATTTCCAAGCTGCTCAACGGTTTCGAGCCGCTGTTCAGCATGCTGGATCCACAGCAGATCGACAACATCAGCGCGGCGGTGGTCCGGGCGCTGCAGGGCGACGACGGCGCGATCACCACGCTCATCGCCGAGACCGCCTCGCTCGCACAGGCTTTCGCCGGGCCGGATCAGATTCTGGGGCAGGTCATAGACAACCTCAGCGGGGTGGTCGGTGACCTGTCGCGACAGAGCGGGAATCTGCGCACGATACTGCAACAGACCCACCGGATATTCGACGGTCTGGCACAGCAGCGCGACCAGTTGTTCGGCCAGATCGACGCCATCTCCGGCACCTTGAGCCGGGCGGCGGCCGTGGTGCGGGGCGCGAGTCCGGCACTGAATCACATCGTCGACCGCGACCCGGGATTCGCCCAGCACTTCATCGACAACAAGGACAAGTTCGCATACCTGGGCTTCAACCTGCCGCTGCTGCTCAAGGGTCTGGCGCGCATCACCGACAACGGCGCCTATCTGGACGCCTATGTCTGTGACGTGAGGGTCGGCATGATCCCCGGGATCGACCCGCTGATCGCGACGATTCTCGGACAGGGCACACCCAGCGGCAAGGTCGAGCATTCGGGAATCTGCAGGTGAGGCAGTTCATGAGACACGCAGTAGCCCGGATCTGGGCACGTCGGCCGACCCGGCCACTCGAGGAGTACAGCGCACTTCGGATCGGACTCGCCGCCGTCGTGGTCCTCGCGGCGGTCGTCGGCGGCACCGTCTTCGTGAACTCGCGACATCTCGGCCGAGAGACCTACCGGGCGGATTTCGCTCAGGCCGCCGGGGTCGGTGCCGGTGACGGTGTGACCCTGGCCGGTATCGAGGTCGGCACCGTCACCGGCACCCGACTGGCCGGGGACCACGTGGTCGTGACGATGAAGCTGCGGCGCGGGCTGCCGCTGGGCGCCGACACCGGAGCGGCCATCAAACTGACGACGCTGCTGGGTTCTCGCTACGTCGAGCTCCGCCCCGCCGGCCCGGGACATGTGGCGGGGAACGCAATCGCGCTGGCGCACACCGAAGTTCCCTACGACCTCGAGACCGCCTTGCAGAACGCCACCACTACGTTCAGCGGAATCGACGCCGATCGGATCGCCCAGGCGATGAGTGCATTGACCGATCAACTGCGCGGCACTCCGGTCGTGGTGCCGGAGACGCTGCACAACATCAACACTCTCGCCTCGGTCATCGGCAACCGGCGTGCCCAGCTCGGGCAGCTTCTCACCAGTACCGACCAGGTCACCACGGTGCTGCGTGACCAGCAGCGGGAGCTGGCGGGGATGATCGATCAAGGGCGAAACGTGCTGCAACAGATCATTTCCCGGCAACAGGCCTTCGTGGGACTGCTCAATGCCGCCACCGGCTTGGTACAGGAACTGAAGCCCATCGCGGTGGACGATCAGCCCGAGATCCAGCAACTGCTCGACAATCTGTCGCAGATGATTGGAATGTTCGCCGGGCACGACGATCTGCTTCGCAATATTCTGCAGATTCTCCCGGTGCCGTGGCGGCTGTTCGCGAATGCCACCGGCACCGGTCCGGAACTGGTAGGCAACGGTCCCGACGGCGCCTTCATCGACTCCTTCATGTGCGCGCTGAGCGGATACGCGCAGAAGGTCGGCAAACCCACATATCTGCAGGACTGCAAATGACGAAAATCTGTCGAGCAGTGCGGCTTTCGGTGCTGGTGATCGTCGGTGCCGCACTGGCCGGATGTGCGAGCGGCCCGATCGCCGGCGTCACCGACCCGACAATCACCCTGACCGCGCAGTTCCCGAGCACGAGCGGGCTCTACGTGGGAAATTCGGTCGATGTGCTGGGGATGCGGGTAGGCAAGGTGGTCGCCCTCACCGATCACGCCACTCGCGTGGATGTCACCATGAAGGTCGACAAATGGATCAAGATCCCGGCCGGCGCCCAGGCGGTGACCGTCTCGGACTCCCTGCTCACCGATCGCCACATCGAACTCACACCGGTCTACCGGCAAGGTCCGGTACTGCACGACGGCGCGGTGCTCGGACTCGACCACACCAAGGTCCCCGTCGAATTCGACAGTCTGCTGGCGATGGGCGACAAACTCGCCACCTCACTCGGCGGGGACGGGAAGGGGCAGGGGCCGGTCGCGGGACTGCTGGATGTCGGCTCACAGATCGCGGTGGGCAACGGAAACGACCTGCGGGACGCGATGAGCGAGCTGTCGCGTGCATTGCGGCTGGGCCCGGACAACGGACAGGCGACCCGTTCCGCGGTGACTCGGATCGTTCAGAACCTCGATACGCTCACCGCGGCGGCGTCGCGCAACGACAAGGCTTTGCGCGAATTCGGTTCGGGCCTGCACACTCTCAGCGAAATACTGGCCGATCAGAATCTCGGATCCGGCGATACCGGGACGAAACTGAATCAGATCGTCGTCGCGATTTCCGGTCTGCTGGAGCGCAATCGAGGCGCGCTGCACAATCTGGCGTCGAACGCGGGCACCACGACGAAATCACTGGCCGACTACAACGACAACCTCGCCGAATTCCTCGACGTCTTCCCGCTGGTGACCGACAACGCCTACAACGCGATCGACCAGAACATCGGTGCTCTGCGTGGCACCGTAGGCCTCGACAAGTTCTTCCTCGACGGGCAGATGCTGAAGGAGGCCTGCAATCTGCTCGGCCTGAGAGAGCTCGGCTGCGCGACCGGAACCCCGCGGGACATGGGTCCGGATTTCGGACTCGGCCAGATGCTGTCGGCCATCGCGGGCGTACCGCCGAAGTAGCAGGCGAAGGCGAAGTAGGAGAACGATGTTCGATTCGAGGCAACGCACACCACGGCACCGGCCGGCCGCCGTCGCTGTCGTCCTGGCGGTATCGGCGGCCACCTGGTCGGCCTCTGGATGTGCGGCGAGCCTGGACCGCCTCCCACTGCCGGCGCCGACCGTTGCGGGCTACCGAGTGACCGCTACCTTCGCCAATGCACTCAACCTGCCCACCAAGGCGAAGGTCCGGCTCAACGGCGCCGATATCGGCCAGGTCGAATCGATGCGGGCCGAAAATTACACGGCCGTGGTGGCGATGCGTATCCGATCCGGGGTGCTACTACCCGCCGGTACCACCGCCGAACTGCGCTCCGCCACGCCGATGGGTGATGTCTTCGTGGCACTGACACCCCCGGCACACCCCGAGCCGGGCGCTCCGGCACTCGGTGACGGTGCGAGTATTCCCTTGCGGGCGACATCGGCGGCCGCGACCATCGAAGAGGTACTGACGAAGGCATCGCTACTGGTCAATGGCGGTGCGATCGAGAACGTGACAAGTCTGGCCAACAGCCTCGGGCAGTCGGTCGGCGGACGGGGCGATCGGCTCGCCGCCATGATCCGCCAGACCCGCGACCTGGTGAACAATCTGGCGGCTCGCTCGGACCGTATTCGCGAGATCCTGGCGACCGCCGGCGATCTGAGTGCGGCCGCGGCCGCACAGCGCGCCGACATCGACGACGCGATGTCGGCGGCCGGACCGGCATTGCAGGTCGTGGGCGACAACACCCAGCAGTTGGTCGATCTGACCGGACAGGTGAACCGAATCGCGCAGGAACTCGGCAAATACCCGTCGATCAACGGGACCAGCGACCGCAGCATCGTCGAGTCCGTGAACATGCTCGCCGCCGGGTTGAATGCCGCCGCTACCGACCCCGGTGCCGATCTCGACAACCTGAACACCATCATTCCGATCATCTTGAAGGTCACCGACGCCTCATCGGCGCACGTGACAGTCGATGTCGTCCGTCTGGCGGCGGGTGCGGTCGCCGATCCGAACACTCCCGCCGATTCCGGTGCCCGACCACCCGACGGGTCGGATTGGACCAATTTCATCGGCTCGCTGAGCTACACACTCAACCGGTTGAAGAGCAAAGTCGAGCCGCCGCGATGAGGACGATCTCGATGAGTGCCGCGCTGGAACCACCGGCGCGAGCGGTGGTGTTCACGGCACGGCAGATGTCCAGGCATCGAATCCTGACATCGTGTGTCTCCCTGCTGGTGGTGTTGGTCCTCGCCGTCGGATATCTGCTGCTCGGCTCGCTCCAGGTCGATCCGATGCGATCGAATTACCGGGTGCGGATCGCGTTGGCGCAATCCGGCGGTCTGCTTCCCGGGCAGGACGTCACCCTGCGCGGCGTGCGGATCGGGCGCGTGCGCTCGGTCGACGCGGACAGCAGTGGGGTCGTCGCGGTCGCCGCCATCGACTCCCGTACCCGGATTCCCGTTCACACTCACGTGCGGGTGGCATCCCTGTCGGCCGCCGGTGAGCAGTACCTCGATTTCCGCCCCGAGTCCGATGCCGGTCCCTATCTGTCCGACGACGCTGTGATCGACCAGCGCGACACCTCGACGCCGACCACATTGGCAGAACTGCTGGACAGCCTCAACGGCACCTTGACGCAGGTCGACCCGGCGAAGATCGAAGCGATCGTGCGCGAGCTCGGCATGAGCTCGGCCGGGCCGGACAAACTGGCGGCAGTCGTCGACGGCGGCATGTTCATGCTGTCGACTCTGGATTCGATACTGCCGCAAACAGTTTCGCTGCTGCACAACAGCAAGGCTGTCCTCACCGCAGTGGGCGAGACGGCGCCCGGGCTGCAGTCGACCGCCCAGAATCTGTCCACGACGATGGCGGGAGTTTCCGCGATGACCGGTGGCTACCAGGATCTTCTCGGTAACACCCCCGGCGCTCTCACCGCAGTGGATTCGCTCATCGCCGACAACTCATCCACCATGGTGCAGTTGCTCGGCAACCTCACCACCACCGCGCAGATGGCCTACGTGCACACTCCCGCACTCCAGGAGTTCTTCTTCCCACAGCAACGCACCGGCTCGACCCTCGATGCCATCGGTACCGGCCTGCACGACGGCGCCGCCTGGGCACTGGTGAGCGCGTACCCGAAGTATTCCTGTGATTACGATCTGCCTCGGTTACCGGGCTCCGTTCCGAACTATCCGGAACCGTATCTGAACGCACGGTGTACCGACCCGGATCCGGCCGTCCTGCCACGTGGCGCCGCGAACGCACCCCGCCCGCCCGGTGACAACACCTCCGCCGCGCCACCCGGTGCGGATCCCCGGCAGCGCGCCGATCCCACACCGAGGGGCCTGCTCACCTACGACGGCGGGCCGGCGAGCCGAGGCAATATACCGCCGCCGAAATGAGACCACCGGTCCCGCAGCGTGTGTCGCCGCGGCGGTCCTCAGATGCTCTTTGAAAAACCTGGTGCGATGAACTGCCGAATCATGTCGTATTCGGTGTCGGGGTCCTTGATCGGCCAGCGCCACAGTGCGAATACCACCCGGACGAGCCATTGCGCCGCCGCGGGCTCACGCATGGGGCGGCCGAGCATCTGTTGGGCGAGACCTTCGACGATCGTCGATTCGATGAGCCACTCACCCTCGTGCTTGTTCATCATCGCGTGCATCATCATCGGGCCCAAGGGGTCGGATCGGATGCGGTCCAGGGAAACGACGATGGCGGTGACGATGCGATCCGTGCCGTCGAGATCATCGATGCTACTTCTGACCAGCTCGACGATCCGCGCGGAGAACAGCGTGAGCACGACCTCGCGAATCGCCGCTTTACCGCCCGCGTGACGATAGATGGTGGCCGGCGAGCAATGGATCTTCCTGGCGAGTGCGTCGATACTGAACTTGTCGAAACCGTCGCGCGCGATGAGTTCGGCCGCGGCGGCGTAGATACGCTCCGACGCCTCGCTGCCGCGATCGCGCCCGATCAACCAATCCCTGGACGTCACAGTCGATCAATCCTTCTCTGCGAGTGCCTCGACGATGGCGGTGACCTGAGGCGCCAGTATCGGTGTCAGTGGCTGTTCGCCGAATCCCGAAGCGGCCCAGCAGCGTACGCCGTCGCCGACGAATACTTGTGCGATGCGCGCTGCTCGCACCACGTCGAGTCCGGCAGGAAGTTTGCCATCGCGTTGTGCTTGCCGGAACGGCTCCAGGAACAGGTAGGCGAGATCGGCCTCGGTGGCGCCGCCGGCGAGCGCGCGCCGCTCGAGCCGATATGCCTCGAGTACCGTCTCGAAAACCAGTTCCGGCGGATAGATACGGGCTCCTCGTTCGAGGGTTTCGACGACGGCGGTGACAACATCGATCAGCTCGTAAGGGCCGGATACCACGACCTCGGCGGCGCGGTGGGCGTCATCCATCGTCAGTGTCTCTGCCTCGAGCAGCACATCCTCTCGGCGCGCGAAGTACACGTAGAAGAGTGCCTTCGACACACCCGCCGCCTTGGCGATGTCGGTGACCGTGGTGTCGGCGAATCCTTTGGTGCGCCACAGCGCCATCGCCGCCTGAATGATCGCCTCCCGGCTGGCCTGCGAGCGTGCACGCACGGGAACGGCACGCTTCTGACTACCGTCACTATCGGAACTCGACGAAACATGCGCCATATCAGTGACTCTACTCCACTTCAAACATTGACTACCGTCAGATTGACTGCGATGCTTGCGATGTAGTCGAGGCGCGGCGGCCGTCTATTCGACGATCGGGCGCACCCCCTGAGGGGAGAGAACCGTTGCAAGATTCGATCGCGAACGAGGATCCCGTGCTGAGCACGAATCTTCGTGCGCAGCAGGCCATTCTGTGGTCCACGCCGGTGATCGCACTGGTTCTGCTGGTGCTCTTCGCCGCATTTCCCGGATTCGTTCCGCCGATGTCGCCGAATATGACCGCGGCGCAAGTGGCGCAGTTCTACGCGGACAACACCGCGTTGATTCGCTTCAGTCAGGTCGGGTTCAACCTGTTCGGTGTGCTGATCGTGCCGTTCTTCGTATTGATCATGGGCCGGATGACACGCATGGGCGGCCAGAGCCACATCTTCGCGTTCTCGTATCTGGGAGCGATCGTCGCCGGAGTCACCTTGTTCGCGTTGTCGAACATCGTCTTCGGTGTCGCGGCCTTCCGCCCCGACCGGGGACCGGAACTGGTGCAGACACTCAACGATCTGGCCTGGATTCTGTTCATCGCGCCGATCGGAATGCTCCTGGCGCAGTTCGTATTACTGGCTCTGGCAGTCCATTTCGACGACGGGGAACGGCCGGTGTTCCCGAAATGGGTCGCACCCTATTCGCTGGTCACCGCGGTGGCGATGGCGCCGTCGGCGGGTGCGGCGGTGTTCCGCGACGGCCCGCTGGCATGGGACGGGTTCATCTCGTTCTGGTTGCGCAACAGCGCCTTCGCCGTGTTCGTCGTGGTGATGTTCTTCCTGGTGCGCGCCGCTCTGGGACGCCAGGCTCGGGACGAAGCGGGTGTGCCGTGACCACGACCTCGGGCCGCCCGGTGGATGTCGACGCCGGGATTCGCGCGCGGAGAAGCGGACTCGACGTGTGGATCACCTTCTGGACGTTCGCCGTCTTCTATGCGGTGCTCTCGATCGGCGTCGTCTTCTTCGGGCGGGCAACTCCGCCGCCTCGGCCGGATGTGACAGATCTGCAGGTGCAGGAGTGGTTCGACAAGCACCAGCTGGGGATCCAGATCGGTTTCTGCGCGCTGTTGGTGCTCGCGGGCGGAGCCGCGGTGTCCAACGGCATCATCGGCTACTTCATGAAGCGGATGTCATCGGGCCCGATGCTGGCATATGCCTACATCGCCGGGATGGGAGTCGGTGCGGTCCCCGGTTTCCAGCTGCTGCTGGTGTGCTGGCTGACGGCAACGTTCCGGCCGGGCCGCGATCCGGCGATCCAGCACACGCTCTACGACTTGGGGATGTTGTCCTACAACGGCTCGCTGGGCTGCTTCACCGCCGCTTATACCGTGCTGGCCATTGCCATTCTCTACGACCGCAACCGAGTATTTCCGAAGTGGTTTGCCTATATTTCGGTATGGCAGGTCGTCACCGAGGTTTTAGCGACCCAGATGTGGGTGTTTCATTCGGGTGCTTTCGCCTGGAACGGAATGATCACCTTCTACGTGGCGATCATTGTGTTCGCATTGTGGGTGGGATGTCTGTTGCCGATTCTGCACAACGCCACCCGTGCCGAGGGTAGTAACGCCCGGCCGCTCTACACCGGCAAGGGGGTGGCCTGATGACAGTCTCGGATGAACCGGCTTCCGTGGGCAAACCGGTTGCGCCGGATGATGTCTCGCGCTCACCCCGGCTGCCCGGCGATGCGGACATGTGGGTGATGGTGCTGGGTGACCTGTTCTTCTTCGGCTGCTACTTCGTCGTCTACATGGTCTTCCGTACCAGGTCGGCCGGCGATTTCGCCGCCGCGCAGCAGCATCTGAATCTGAGCATCGGTGTCGTCAACACCATCGTTCTGCTCACCAGTTCCATGTTCGTCGCCCTCGCCGTGATCTCCGCCAGGCAAGGCGTCGTCGCGTCCGCGCGCCGGCTGCTGGCGGCGGCCGGCGGGTGTGGCGTGGTGTTCGCGATGCTGAAAGCGTGCGAGTGGTACCTGGAGATCTCCCGAGGGCATACCGTCGGTACCGAGTTCTTCAGTTTCTACTACGCGCTCACCGGAATTCACCTGGCCCATCTGCTGCTGGGCATGCTGATCCTCGGCGTCGTGGGCCGCGAACTACGCAATTCCCGCCGCCCTCGGGTCGGCCTGGTCGAGCAGGGTGCCGTGTTCTGGCACATGATCGACCTGCTCTGGATCGTCATCTTCGCCATCGTCTACCTCATGAGGTGACCTCGTGGTAGCACCCACCGATACCAGTGACGCGGCGCGCCACCGTCGTGACAAGCGGTTCATCATCTACTCCTGGGCGGCTCTCACGGCGATCACCGTGCTCACCTGGCGTCTCGCGCCGGGCCACGCGGAAGCTCACGAGGGCACGGGCGGCAAAGCGCTCGTCGCTGCGATCGTCGTCCTCGGGATGATCAAATGTCGCGTAATCACCCACTCCTTCATGGAGGTCCGGCGCGCTCCGCGCTGGCTCGGGATAGTCACCGATACCTGGCTTGTCATCGTGTGGGCGGTCCTGCTCGGTATCTACCTCTATTGAGGGACGGTATCCGTTTGTCCGGAAATATCGCCACCACCGTGGTGCGTCTTGTGTGTGAGGCGGACATTGCCGTCGCAAATTCTCTGAAATTATGATTCTCATTGTTGAAGAGTTATATTCTCGAACTGAGGGGCATGCCGCGAACGAGCCAGTGAGTCACCGTCGCCGGGTCGTTCGTGTCCGGAAATACTCGGGAGGAAGCGATGGTCGATGTCGAGGATTCCGTTGCCGCGAAAGCGGGCCTGTGATGGCCGCGCCGTCTGTTCCGACGGATCGGGCCGCCGGTCGGTCCGCTGTCGGTGAGATCCGGGAGTGGGGCGCCGGGTACTTACGCCGCCATCCTGGCGCGTCGCTGGAAACTGTTGGGGGGCAGTTCGTCCTGAGTGTCCGAGCGATTCAGTATCTGACTGCCGACATGGTGAGGGGGCGCTTCCCGTTTCGGGAATTCGTCCAGCAGGCAGTGTTCATGGCCAAGACCGCCTACGTCCCGACCGTCGCGGTGGCGCTGCCCATCAGTGCGACGATGTCGATCCAGTTCGGGCTGCTGGCCGGTCAGGTCGGGGCGACGTCACTGGCCGGTGCCGCGGGAGGCCTGGCCGTGATACGGCAGGCCGCACCGTTGGTCACCGCGATCTTGCTGGCAGCCGCCGTGGGGTCGGCGATCTGCTCGGATCTCGGCGCCCGGAAAATCCGTGAAGAGATCGATGCCATGGAGGTCATGGGAGTATCCGCGCTCCGGGCGCTCGTCGTGCCACGGCTGGCGGCCTGTGTCGTGGTGGCCATCGGGCTGACGGGACTGAGCGCCTTCGTCGGGTTCCTCGCCGGATATCTGTTCAATGTCTACATCCAGAACGGCACGCCGGGAAGCTATCTGGCCACCTTCTCCTCGTTCGCACGAGTCGGTGACCTGTGGTTGGCGATGGTGAAGGCCGTGGTCTTCGGCGTCATCGTCACCGTCGTCTCCTGCCACAAGGGGCTGACCACCAAGGGCGGTCCGGGCGGCGTCGCCAATTCGGTCAATGCCGCGGTCGTGGCCACCATCATTCTGTTGATGCTGGTGAACGCCGGCTTCACCGAGCTTTACACCATCCTGTTTCCGAGAACCACCCTCTGATCCCCGGTACGAGGCGAACAGCCGGCTGAAACAGCCTGGGCGACAACGGTTGAGCATACGACGATGGGACGGGACGATGGACACGACTGAGGTGTCGAAGGCCGACGAGGACGATGCAGTGGTGTCGGTCGAGCCCGATGCCTCGACGACCGAGGCGACAGGACCGGGCGCGCCGCGGGAAGCGGAGCCCGCCGAGGGCAACGCGGTGCCGAAGTGGCGCAGGTGGCTGCCGCGACCGGGGACCGCGGTGCTGATCGTGCTGCTGGTAGCTGCGACCGCAGGGTGCGTCGTCTTCGGATCGAAGTTCCGCACGCTACATAATCGCGAGGATGCCGGCCGCGCGGCATCGGCCGCGGCGCAGGACTACGCGGTCGCGCTGACCAATATCGACTTCGCCCACCTCGACGCCGACACCGCGACCGTCCTGAACGGCGCCACCGGCGAGTTCGAGGCCATGTACCGCCAGTCTGCCGAACAGCTGAAACCTGTTCTGTTGCAGGCGAAAGCGGTAAGCAAAGGCCGTGTGGTCGCCGCGAGCGTACAGTCCGAGTCCGAGAACCATGCGGTGATCATGCTGTTCGTCGACGCCGAGATCACCAACGTGACGAACCCCCAGCCCCGTCTCGACCGCAACCGCCTTCTGATGACCATGGATCGTGTCGACGGGCGCTGGCTGGCAAGCAAGGTCGAGTTGCCATAGTCCGGCCGATGACCAGCCCCATCCCGTCCGTCGGCCTCGGACCGACCTTCTCCACCCCGCCGGGTGCCGACGTGGCAGTTCCTGCGAAATGCATTGCTGCGCAGCCGGGATTTCGACGTGTCGGCGGCGATACTGCCGACGCGGGGCCGAAGTGGGGGATGGGGCGGGCGCTGTCAACGGCGGGAACGATGAAGGCGCGCAGCCGTTTTCCGAAGTCGGGGTCATCGACGCCGATCACGGCGGCGTCCAGGACCTTGGGGTGATCGGCGAGCTCAACGCGTTGGCCATCGCATTCGAAGGCCGGATCACCCCGACCGGAAACCAACCCTACCGGGTCAGATTCACCGGTGATCCGGCTCTGGCTCACTTTCGGTGGTAGTTGATACACGGTGACGGCACGATGCCTTGGTGTCTGTGGCGAATGTTGCTGTGGGGATGGTGTTCTCGGGTTTGTCGATGCTGATCGTGGACGATGTTGTCGATGAGGGCCCACGGGTCGTGGTGCGGGCCAAGGCGGCGCCGGTCCCGGCGGTGTGCTCGCGGTGCGGGGCCGAGTCGTCGAAGGTCCACAGCTACCATCACCGGACCGTGGCGGATCCGCCGGTCGACGGCCGCTTGGTGGTCGTGCGGGTGCGGGTGCGGCGGCTGGTCTGCCCGACGCCGCAGTGCTGCAGGACCTTTCGTGAGCAGATTCCCGGGCTGCTCGAACGCTACCAACGGTGAACGACCCGGCTGACTGGTCAGGTGCGGGCGATCGTGAAGGAACTGGCCGGTCGGGCTGCGGTCCGCGTGTTGGCTGCGTTGCCGGTTCGACTCTCCCGGCACACCGCGGTGCGGGTGCTGCTGGCGATCCCGTTGCCACGCCGCCCGGTTCCCCGGGTGATCAGCGTGGACGACTTCGCCCTGCGACGCCGAAACCGTTACTGCACAGCGGTTATCGATGCTGTGACTCATGAACGAATTGACGTTCTGGCCGACCGCAAATCTGAAACCCTCGAAAAATGGCTTCGCGGCCATCCTGGCGTCGAGGTCGTCGCTGCCCATGGCCGATGCTGGGCCGCGGCCGGCCCGAAACGACAGACCCTCACCCGCGAGACCACCACCCTGGAACGCTGGCATGCGGTGCACGACCTGCTGAATCAGGGCGTCGGATTGCTGGACTGCGCCCGCCGCCTCGGCCTGGCGTTGAACATGGTGAAACGCTATGCCCGCGCACCCGAACCAGATCAATTGCGCCGCCCACCGTACTACGGCCTGCCTGGTCGACCCCTATCGCGACCATCTGCGCCGCCGCCGCATCGAGCAGCCCGGTGTTCCGGTCCTGCACCTGTTCCACGAGATCACAGCGCTCGGCTACACCGGCAAGCCTGAACCTGCTGCACAAATACCTCAACCAGGGCCGCGCCGAAAGCGACCGCATCACTCCCTCCCCACGGCGGCTGACCTCCTGGATCATGAGTCGGCCCAACGATCTTCCCGCCGGACGCCGAACTCACTTGGCCTGCGAGGGCGAGCAGAGCGAGTGTGCGGGTCGTGCGATGAGGCATCGGTGACTCCAAGAATTGAACGCTGCCCAGGGCAGCGCTGATCGACGGCGCGTGTGCGCCGCGAAGACAACGGGATATGGAAGGAGCGAGAGGACACGGCATCGCTGGAGGTGCATTCGGCAGCCGCGCAAGTGATTTCAGTGCCGCGGGCGGCGGTTGCTCACGGTGCGTTGAGGGCGTGGAAGAGCATGTGGGTGAGGGTGTCTGTGATCGTTTCCTTGGCCGGCCGCGGGTCGGTGTGGCACCAGTCGTAGACCAGTCCGTCGATCGCGCCCACGAATGCCACGAAGATCGGGCGGAAGTCCCGGTGCGGGATACGGCCTTGGCGGACGAGTTCCTCGGCGATGGCGCATTGCACCCCGATCCAGTTCTCCCGGATCTGTCTGCGGTGTGCTTCCAGTTGCGGGCTGACTCCGATGACGGTGACGAACAGCAGGGTGGCCCACCGCGGATCCTCGGCGAAGCTGTCGACGTAGGCCTCGATGTTGCGGTGGATGAGATCGCGTGTGTATCCCTGAGCGAACAGCAGTTCGTCGCGGGATGCGAATTCTTCGTAGAACTGGCGGGTGGACAGGTTGGCTTCGGCGCAGACCCGCGCCACGCTACCGGCGCGAACAGCGGCACGGTCGGGATCCGAGCAGGGAGTTCCGGGCCAACCGCCTGAGATCTCACAGGCTACTTAGTGAGTGAACTTACTTGACATTGTGAGTACGCCCGTCAAGACTGAGTGAGTTAACTCACTCAGTCGAGAGGGTGCGGAAATGCAGGAGGCTTTGAGGCAAGAGCCCGGGCGGCGGCGATTGGTGCTGAGGTCCAGGCTGGGAGTGGCTGTATTGGTACTGCTGTGCGCTGTCCAGTTTCTGGACATCGTGGACTCGGCGATCGTGAACGTCGCCCTGCCGTCCATCCAGCACAGTTTGCATTTCACACAACAGAATCTGCAGTGGGTGGCCAGTGGCTACATCTTGACTTATGGGGGATTTCTGCTGGCCGGCGGCCGTCTGGGCGATCTGCTCGGCCGCCGCCGCATGCTGTTCGCGGGTCTGGTTGTGTTCGCTTCATCGTCATTGACGGCCGGACTGACCGACGATGCCGGGCTGCTGATCGCGGCGCGGCTTGTGCAGGGCATCGGGGCGGCGTTCATGGCTCCCGCGGCGCTGTCCGAACTCACGACGAGTTTCCGCGAGGGCAAGGATCGGGACACGGCGCTCGGGGTGTGGGGCGGCATCAGCGGCGTGGCCGCGGCGGCGGGTGTGTTCCTCGGGGGAATCATCGCCCAGGGACCGGGCTGGCGGTGGGTCTTCTTCGTGAATCCGCCCATCTGTGTCGCGGTAATCGCTTGTGCCGTAATGCTTCTGGCGGACGACCGGCCCAGCCGGACCGGGCGGGCCGCCTTCGATTCGCACGGCGCGGTGCTGCTGACCGGCGGCATGCTGCTGCTGGTGTACGGACTGGTGCGCGCGCCGATCGTGGGCTGGGGCTCGCTTTCCACCGTCCTGTGCTTGGGCGGATCGGCCGCTTTGCTCGCCGCGTTCGCCCTCAACGAAGCACGCACCCGTGATCCGCTGGTGCCCGCGCCGGTTCTGCGGGTGAAAGGGCTGGTCGCAGCGGATCTGACCCAATTGATCGCGTTCGCCGGGTTCTTCTCGCTGCTTTTCTATGCCACCCTCTACATGCAGGAGATCCTGCACTACTCGCCATGCCGCCGCCAGCCCGGCCGTCTCCGGCGGGACGCCCGCGTTGGCCGCGGCGGTGACTGCGACGAACACCGGCCCCGCCCCCAACGACATCACGAGGAATCCCGGCAGGAGATCTTCGAGGTAGGAACCGTGCATCGGCACCTTGGACACGTAATAGATGCCTGCCCCGGCGAGCAGGCAGCCCACGACCATCACCGAGCGGGTGCCGACGCGCGTGATCAGTTGCGACGCAACGCCTCCGGCGACGGCGAACCCGGCGGTGATCGGAAGGTAGGCGAATCCGGCCCGGATCGGCGGAACTCGTCCCAGCAGGTCGGCAGCGCGGCCGGCCTCGCGATCCTGTCCGCCGTCGCCATCACCCGCACCGACAATCTGATCGCCGCGGGCGCTTCCGCCGCCGTGGCCGCCGATTCCGGCTACCAGCGTGCGCTGCTTGTCGGGGCCATCCTGATGGGGGTCGCGGCCCTGATCGCCCTGCGCACCGGCAATACGCGAATGCGAGCACCGCTGGTCATGGTCGACGCGGAAGCGTCGTATCCTGCTAAGTGAGATGACCGACTCAACCCAGACCACGGCCGTCGCACCGCGGCCAGGCAAACGGCAGCGGCTCGTAGCCGCTGCCGTTCAACTCCTGCACCGACAGGGAGTGCAGAGGACCACGCTCGCCGACATCGCGCAAGCGGCCGAAGTGCCGCCCGGCAATGTCTACTACTACTTCAAAACCAAGGACGAGGTGGTCACCGCCGCCATCGGCGCCCACCTCCAGCAGATCAGGCGAGACCTGGCCGATATCGACGCTCGCTTCGATTCGCCGAGAAGCCGCCTGAAAGCCCTCGTGGATCTGTTCACCGCCGACAGCGAGACCGTCGCCCAATACGGTTGCCCCGTCGGCACTCTCTGCTCTGAACTCGACAAACGGCCGGCGCACGAGGCGTTCCCCGTCGCCGACCTGATACATCTCCCCATCGCCTGGGCCGAAACCCAGTTCCGCGCCCTCGGCCGGGCCGACGCCCACGACCTAGCCCTCGAGCTCATGGCCGCCTATCAAGGCAGCGCCCTGCTGTCCAACACGCTCCGCGACCCCACCATCCTCACAATCACGGCCCGTCGCCTGACCCACTGGCTGACCACGCTGTGAACGTGCGTCCGGCAACACGGACGGACGCCTGTCGAGAGTCCCCGGACACGCTTTCGGAGAATTGACTCGGCACCACTGGGTGACCGGCGGGCGGCCGCGCCCACTTCCGGTCCACGGGACCATCTCGACGAGCCCGAGCCGACTGCCGTCGGCCACGCGCACCTATACGTGCGGGTGGCCGGGACATCGCCGGTGAGCTTCGGACCGTCGCGTCGTGATCTTGTCGCGCCGAAATCCGGTTGGTTGGCTCGTGGGGACGACCTTGCCAAGGTGACAAGGACCAGCGCGGGCGGGAATTGACGTTTGTGGTGACGTTCGGCTCTGGCGCCGGCACCGCTGGACAACGGCCGGTATCCGGTGCGCGGCCGGCTGGTGCGAACAAGCTCCGGACCGCGGCGCTCACTCTAGGCGGCGAAGCAAGCACGGGCCGTTGACCCCGGTTCGTAGCGGGGCGCCAGCTGGGACCCTTGTGTGCCAGACGAACCGCCGGCGACCCGATCTCGCTCACGGTGTTGTGCGGTCGCCCACGGAATTCAGCACGGTCGCGATCAGCGCGGTACCTTCGCCGGTGCGGCCGCCCGGACCCGGCTGATAGACAACCGATTCCGGCGTCAGCTCGCCGCCGCAGCCATCGCATGTCACCTTCGCCTCGACTCGATGACCGCACGGGCGATGGTGCAGAACCAGCGGTGGCCCCTCGGCCCCGGATTCCCATTTGTCACCCCACGCCATGAGGGCGAACAGCACCGGAATCAACTCCTGACCCTTGTCGGTCAGGTGGTATTCGTATCGGTCGGGCCGCTGGTCGTATCGGTGACGGCGCAGTACGCCCTGGTCCAACAGCCGCTGCAATCGCTGGCTCAGCACGTTGGTGGCGATACCGAGGTCGCGCTGCAACTCCTCGAACCGCCGCAGGCCCAGCGCCGCATCGCGAAGGATCAGCAGGGTCCACGAGTCTCCGACGATCGACGCCGAACGCGCGATCGAGCACGCGATCTCGTTAAAGTTCGTTCGCCCCATCTTCCAGTCCCTTGCTTTAAGCAAGCTAGCTGCTTACAGTCGTTTTATGTATCACACCATCGTACGGTTCCTGGTCCGGAGAACGTGGCGCCGGACCGGCTCGGGTGATCACGACGCCGCCGTGGCGATGGCGGCGCCGGACCTGCGATTCCGCTTCCTCGGCGATACCCCGCTCGGTGCCGATCTGCGCGGACCGGAGGCGTTTCGCGATTGGTTCGCGCGCTTCGATCAACTGCTGCCGGGACTGCGCCTGGAATTGGTGGATGTGGTCTCCAGCGGCCCGCCCTGGAGAACGAAGGTCGCGGTCCAGCTGCGGGTGAGTGGAACCCTGGCCGACGGCAGCGGTTACCGCAACACCGCGATGCAGTGGCTCACCCTGCGCTGGGGCAAGCTGGTGGACGATCTGGTCCTGGAGGACACCCTGACCCTGCAACGCGCCCTCGACCGGCAGCAGGCAGAGGGGGCGACCGCCCGATAGCTATGAGGTCGGCACCACCCGATAGACGATCTCTACGCCGCCACCGGCCAACGGGCGCGAACTCTCGAATTCGAGATCCGTCCGCGCATCCAGCGAATCCGTCAGGCGCACACCGCCGCTGACGACGAACTGCCTTGTCGGCAGCAGGCCAGGAAGGATGTGTTGTGGCGAATCCTATGGCACCCGACTGCATTCGGTGTGTCCTCGGGAACTGCACCGCGAACGCTTCGTGGGTGTGCTGATCGCGACCACGATGCAGCAGTGGCTGGCGAGGTCTTCCGCTCGGGCGGTGCTCCATCCGGTCGTGTCGTCCATTCCGGGGGTGTTCAGCAGCACCGAGATCGGTCTCCCGTCGGCGGTGTGCCGGCCCAACCCGCGCCGTGCGGCAATTCAGATACTCTGCTTTGAAATTCTTCTCCGGCGCAGTGAAGGATACCTGCCTATGGCCACCGATAAGGCGGACACGTCGTTCATGCCGATGGTGATCGCGGCCTGCGAACAGCGTGAGTCGCCGCAGCAGCGCCTTCTCACCGACGGACTGGCCGCCACGATGCTGCCCGCGCCGCTGCGCGCCCTGCTCGGGCTTCGCGTGGTCCGCACCCGGTTGGCTGTGCTGATGGACCGCGACGCGCCCGGGATCTGGAACAGCATCGCCTGCCGCAAGCGGTATCTCGACGATGCCGTCGCGCAGGCGATCGCCGATGGCATCGCCCAGATCGTGGTGCTGGGTGCCGGATTCGACACCCGCGCCGCACGTTTCACCGCCGCATCCGAGGTCACCGCGGTGGAAGTGGACCTGCCCCGTACCGTCGCGCGTAAGCGTCGCCGGCTCGGCGACAGTCGGGTCGTCCTGGCGCCCATCGACTTCGAGCACGACGACCTGGCCACCGTTCTGACGGACCACGGCTACGATCCGGCCCACCCGGCGATCATCGTCTGGGAGGGCGTCACCCAGTACCTGACGGCCGATGCCGTGCACGACACCCTGCATGCCTTCGACAGTGCGGCATCCGGCACCCGGCTCGCCTTCACCTATGTCCGTCAGGAGTTTCTGGACGGCACCGAACTCTACGACGCGCCCGGCCTACGTCGCCGCTTCGTCGACACGGGTGTCTGGCGGTTCGGCCTGCGCCCTGCCGAGGTTGCGGAATTGCTCTCCTGCTTCGGCTGGCACGAACACGAGCAGGTCGGCCGGGACGAATACCGCGAGCGCTACCTCGAACCGGTGGGTCGCATCGGACCGGTCTCGCCGGTCGAGCGCTGCGTGGCGGCTGTCAAGAACTGATCGTCTCCGGCAGCGCTGTCCGGAGATGTCAGCAGGCGGCCCAACAGGCCTCCCGGGCCACTGAGCTGGGAGACCAGCTGCGTCCACAGCCGCTGGTCAGCTGCCTGCCGGACCTCGAAGATACAGCGTTCCAGGGGCCTCATCCCCGGCAGCAGGGCCGGCCGTTCGGGGAACGTGCGCATCGCCAGGGACTGTCGATCAACGACGTCCTTTCGTCCCCGCAGTCGCAGCAGCCGGTTTCGGATGCCTGATCGGGTGGGGAATCCACGCCTCAGTTGTTCGCCCAGCGGCTCGAAGTTCAGTTGCTCGATCAGCCACTCCGCAGATCCAGCCTTCACGAGTTGTTGACAGCAGTGTTTGTCAGGGGCGGAGCAGTTCGCCTGCGCGGGGGGCGCTGTCGCTCACCGGCAGAAGATTCGTCAAGGTCTTCAGTCCGGGGAGGTCCAGTCCGCCGCCGTCGCGGGTGGCTCGGCCCAGCAGTTGTTGCAGCGTGGTGTTGAGCGGCGCGGCGACGCCGTGCAGGCGGGCGAGCAGTGCGATTTCGCCGTTGAGGTAATCGATTTCGTTGCCGGCCGCGCCGCGTGCGAAGCTCTGCCAGGTGGATTGGCGCCCGGGGGGTGCGGTGTTTCGGGTGGCGCGTTGTCGACTGAAGACGGAGGCGAGCGCGACCGGCTCGTGAAACGTGATTCCGGCTGCGGCGAGAACCAGCCGGGCTTCGGTGACCAATGCGGCACCGACCGCGGCCTTGGCGGATGGGTCGCCGCTGAGAACCTCGAGACCGTTCTTCACACTGTGCAGGATTTTCGCGGCTTTGTGGGCGCGGATATCCGGTACGGCCTCGGCATGGAAGTTCGCTTTCCCGAGGTCGTCGACCAGGGTTGCCACGGCACTTCCGCCGCGGGCGGAGTCACCGGTGGCGAGTCCGGCGATCATCGCGCCGACAGTCGGGCTCGCGCCGACGTGAATTTCCCCGAGGCGCTCGTAGCGGGCGGAAACCAGCAGGACGGCGCCGATCACGGAGGCGAACCAGCGAGCCACCATGCCTTCGGCGGCCAACCCGTTCTGCACGGTCACCACCGGGATGTGGTCGGCGGACAGGCCTGTCACGGCGCCGTCGGGATTTCGAACGTCGCGCCAGGCCATGTCCTCGGCGGCGGCACCCACATCCTGGGTTTTGGCGGTGAGTACAAGGATATCGCCGGTGTGCAACGCCAAGTCGTCGGTTGTCGCCGCGACGGGCAGGCGCACGTTCCGGATGCCCGTCGGGGTGTGATACTTCACGGGGTGCTGCCGGAAGTACCGTAGCGCGTCGCCGCGGGCAATCAGTAGGACGTCCTGTCCGCTGTCGGCCAGTTCCACGGCCAGCGTCGTCCCGACCGCTCCGGCACCGACGATCACATAGCGAGTCACCGCGGTGCCGAATCGCTGTAGCGCAGGCGGGTTTCGCCCGCCCGGATCGGGATGTCGAGCCGGTTCGGGGCCGGTGGGAGGGGGCACAGGTAGTGGTCGGAGAAGGTGCAGGGGGGCAGATAGGCGCGGTTGAAATCGACGGTGACCCGGCCGCTGTGGTCCGGCGGTGGCACAGTCAGGAAGCGGAACCGCTGGGTTTCGGTGCCGTTGGTGGCGTCGGCGAAGGTGATCTGCGTGTCTCCCTCGGGTGTGCGCACGCCCTCGAAGGCGATGTCACGGCCGCCGACGGTGAGATGGATGCGCGATGCCGCGTTCTCACTGACGAATCCGTCGATGTGGTCGAGTCGCAGTGTGGCCGAGATCTTTTCGGCGACGCCCTCGATCACCCATGCGCGGTCGGGGGCGAATGCGTCGATACCCGCCAGTCCGGTCCGGGTCGCGGCCTGCGGGTCGAACACCCGCAGCGCGAGTTCGCCGGCCCGAATCAACGGCTGCAGCAGAAGGGCGCCGAGTACATGCCCACGGCCGGGCTCGAGTTCCACCCGGAACCCGTCCGCGTCCGCGCCGACGGCGCGGCCGTCGACCGCAACCCAGGCACCGGGTAGGCCGTCGATATGGATCGGCTCGTCGCCGAGCCAGTGGGTTCCGATCGCCGCGGCCAGTCCGTGCGCGGCGGTGGCGAGGGCGATACGTTCGGCCCGCCATGCGTGCCAGTCGGCCGACCACAGGTCGATGTCCGGTGTCGTGGATGCGGTCACGGTTATGCCTTTCCAATGTTTTGGATTGAATGTGGTTGCGGGGCAGAGCAATACGCGCTCAGGACGGGGCCGTGGCTCGCCGGCCGGGTATCGCCGCGAGCAGTCGCTGGGTGTACTCGTGCGCAGGGTTGCGGAACACCTCTGCGGCCGGGCCGGATTCGATCACCCTTCCGCGTTCGAATACCGAAACGGTGTGCGCCAGCTGCCCGACCACGGCGAGGTCGTGAGAGACGAACACATAGGTCAGGCCCAGCCGTTGCTGCAGGTCCGCGAGCAGCGTGAGAATCTGCTGCTGCACCGAAACGTCCAGGGCCGAAACGGGTTCGTCGAGCAGCACCACCTCCGGCTCCAGCGCCAGCGCGCGGCCGATCGCGACCCGCTGACGTTGCCCGCCGGACAGTTCGGCGGGGCGTCGATCGAGGAAGGTGCGTGGTAGCGCTACCTGGTCGAGCAGTTCCAGGGCTCGTGCCCGGCGGCTACGCCGGTCGCCGATGCCGAAGGACACCAGTGGCTCGACGATGCTGTCGCCGACGGTGAATCGGGGATCCAAGGACGCGAACGGATTCTGGTGCACCAGCTGGAAGCGGCGCCGCAACGGTCGCAGCCGCCGCCAGCTGAGCCCGGTGAGATCCGTGCCGTCGAAACGGACGGTGCCGGTCGTGGGTTTGGTCAGCGCCATGGCGATGCGCAGGGTCGTGGTCTTCCCGGACCCCGATTCGCCGACCAGCGCATGGGTGCGCCCGGCTGCCACGCGAATCGAGACGTCGTCGAGGGCGAGAGTGGTGGGCCGCCCGGGAGTGCCACGCGCGGAACGGAATTCCTTGGACACCGCGACGAGTTCGAGGATCGGTTCGGCCACCTCCACCTCGTCGGGCCGCAGCGTGAACCGGGGTTCGACCACTCCGCCGTGGGCGAGAGCCGGCGCGGCGGCGATGAGGCCGCGCGTGTAGGGGTGCTCGGGGTCGATCAGGATCGCCGCGGGCGTGCCCTCCTCGACGATCCGCCCGCGCCGCATCACCACCACCCGGTCGGCACGGTCGGCGGCCACGGCGAGGTCGTGGGTGATGATCAGCAGTGCGGTACCACTGCCACGCACCAACGACTCGAGATGGTCGAGGATGCGCGCCTGGACGGTCACGTCGAGCGCACTGGTGGGCTCGTCGGCGATGATGAGGTCGGGCTTACCCGCCAGAGCGATGGCGATCAGCACGCGCTGGCGCTGGCCGCCCGACAATTCGTGCGGGTACCGGTGCAGATGGCGTTCGGGTTCGTCAAGCCCCGCTCGGCGCAAGGTGTCGAGCACCTCCGCATGCAGTTCGGGGCCGCGAAGGCCGCGCAGCTTCACCGCCTCGGCCACCTGCTTGCCGATCCGCTGGGTCGGATTCAGCCCGACCATCGGGTCCTGCGGAATCAACCCCACCGTCGCGCCGCGCAGCGCTCGCAGGGCCTTCTCACCGGCTCCCACGAGCTCGGTTCCGGCGACGCGAACCGAGCCGCCGGTGATCTGTGCCCGATCGGGCAGCAGGCCGATGACGGCGAGTGCGGTGGTGGTCTTGCCGGACCCGGATTCGCCGACCAGCGCGACGATTTCGCCGCGGCGAACGCGCAGTCCGACATCGCGCACAGCCGGTTCGACGATGCCCTCGCGCCGGTAGCCCACTTCGAGCCCCTCGATCTCGACGATCGCCGAGTCCTGCGTGGCCACGGTTTCCGCGATTGCGGCGGCGTTCGTCATCGCTTCCACTCCTGCAGCGTCTTGGCGATGTGATTGAGCGACAGCACGGTGAACACGATCACCGCGCCGGGCAACAGCGACACCCACGGCGCGGTCACCAGAAAGTTGCGGCCACCGGCGACCAGCGACCCCCATTCGGCTTGCGGTGGCGCCGCGCCGAAGCCTAGGAAGCTCAGTGCCGCGACGGCGATGATCGCGGTCCCGAAGTCCAGCACCGACAACGCCAGCACCGGCCCCCACGAGTTGGGCAGTACATGGCGCAGCAACACTCTCGGCCACGAGGCGCCGCCGGCGCGGGCGGCCTCGACGTACGGGAGTGTCTTGACGCGCAATACCTCCGACCGCGTGGTTCGCGCGAAGCCGGGCAGGATTCCGACCCCGACGGCGATGGCCACCGGGATGGTTCCGAATCCCAGCGCGGTCACGATCGCCAAGGCGGACAGCAGCCCCGGAATCGCGAGCAGGACATCGACTCCGCGCATGACGACCGAATCGGTGGCCCCGCCGAAGAAGCCGGATACCAGTCCGAGGGCCAGCCCGGCGATCAGGGCGATGCCGACGGCGATGAGGGCTGCCTGCACCGTCAGGCCCGAACCGTAGAGCGTGCGCGCCCACAGGTCCCGCCCGACATCGTCGGTACCGAAAAGGTGAGTCGCACTGGGTGGTCGCAGTCGCTGGGCCGGTGCGGTGGCGTACGGGTCGTGGGAGGTGAACACCGACGGCACGAAGGCCGAGGCGATCACACCCGCGACGATCGCCAGCGCTGCGACGAATCCGGGCCGGCGGGCCAGCCGCACCGCATTCCGGTGCAGCAGTGCGCGGCGTCGCGGTATCGCGGGCTCCGCTGCGGTGACGATGTCCTCCGGAGCCTCGGCCAGGACCTGGACCATGTCAGCTCACCTCCGCTTTCGTGGCATGTGTGATGCGAGGATCCAGGAGTGGGTACAGCAGGTCGACGACCAGATTGACCAGGACGAATCCGGTCGCGGCGATGACGACGATGCCCAGCACCACCGGAATGTCCTTGGCCAGTACGGCTTCCTGTGCGAGCCGGCCGATCCCGTTGCGGCTGAACACCGTTTCGACGACGATCGCGCTGGTTACCGTCGTGCCCACCAGAAGTCCGAGGATGGTCAGCGCCGGGAGCAGCGCATTGCGAAACGCGTGCCGCAGTTGCACCGCGGACCGCGACAGCCCCTTGGCCCTGGCGGTGACGATGTACTGCTCACCCAATGTCTCGTCGAAACTGTGGGTGAGTACCTGGGCCAGCTGGGCCGACGACGGTAGCGCCATGGTGACGACCGGCAGCACCTGCGATCGCCATCCGGCGCTACCCGACGACGGCACCCAGCCCAGGTCGAAGGCGAAGACCTGAATAAGTAACAGCGCCACCAGGAACGAGGGGATCGCGACACCGAGCGCGGGTATCCGGTCGAGCACCGTGCGCAGCGGCCGGAATCGGACGAACGCGGCGAGGTAGGCGACGACGGTGCCGACCACCACCGCAAGAGTTCCGGCGAGGATACTCAGCAGCAGTGTCCCGCCGAGCCGGTCGCCGATCAGCTGGGTGACCGGCATATGTTTGGCGATCGAGGTGCCGAAGTTGCCGTGCAATGCGCCGGTCAGTGCGGAGATGTACTGATCGAGTATCGGGCGGTCGAGTCCGTACTCCGCCTTGGCGGCGGTGAGCTGTTGCGGTGTCAGCGAATCGGTCTCGATGCCGGCCGCGCCGAGCTGGATCGAGACCGGGTCACTGGGCAGCAGATACAGCACGACGAAGGTGAGTGTGAACGCCGCCCACAGCACCACGACGGCCTGTGCGATGCGGCGGGCAGCGTAGCTGGTCACGGTATCTTCCTTCTCTCGCGGGGACGGCGCTAGGGTTGAATCCAGGTGTCGGCGAGAGACAAGAAGCTCTCCGAGGTGAACCGGAATCCGTTGACCTGGTTCCTGATTCCCGCGTACTGCAGTCGCTCGAAGAGCGGGAAGGTGACACCGTTGTCGATCAGGACGTTCTGCAGCTCGGTGTAGACCCGCTGCCGCTGCGCCTCGTCGGTCGCCTGTACCGCCTGCGTGAACAGATCACGCACCCGGGCCGCGGTCGCGGGATGCTGGGCATTCCGGGCCAGAGCCTTCGAATTCGCCAGTTGCTCGACGAGAATGTACTGCAGGGCACCGGGATCGGCACGGGTGAAATAGTTCTCGATGAGATCGTACTGACCGCCCGCGATGGCGCCGGGGCGTTCCGCGTTGGTGACCACCTTCAACTGCAGGTCGATGCCGACCTTGCGCAGCTGGTCCTGGAACAGCTCGGCACCGGGGCTGGACGCGGTGATCAACTGGGTGAGAGTGAGCCGCTTGCCGTCCTTCGACCGGTACTGGTCGCCTGGTGCGAGGCGCCATCCGTCGGCGTCGAGGAGCCGCCCGGCCTCCTGTGGGTCGTAGTTCAGTTTGGCGGCCTGCGAGACGAAGTAGGGTGTGGTGCTGTCGAAAGGTCCACCTACGGCCGGATAGTCGGATCCGAAAACCGTTGTGGCATAAGTCTTCACGTCGATCGCCTTGTACAGCGCGGCGCGGACCTGGTCATCGGCCAGCGGATGCCCGTCCGACACGTTCGGATACAGCGTGTACGAGACGCCGGGCAGCGGCCGCGACCGCACATAGGCGCCGGAGCGCGCAATCAGCTGCCGGTCTTCGACGGTGAACGGATTGCGTGGCCAGGCGATGTCGATCTGGCCGGAGACCAGGTTGCCGGTGCGGACGCTGTCCTCCGCGACGTAGCTGACCTTCACTCCGTCCAGATACGCCTCGCCGGTGTTCTTGCTCAGCGCCGAACCCCAGTGGTAGCCGGTGCGCCGGCTCAGCGAGACGCTCTCACCCGGGACGTATTTGTCGAGGACGAACAATCCCGATCCGGCGATGTCGCCCTGGCAGCGCTGCTGCGGAGTCTTGCGGAACGACGCCGGGGACAGCAGGGCGAGGTTCGTGGTCGAGGTCGCCTGCAGGAACGACGAATTCGGCTGGGAGAAGTGGAACTTCACCGTCTTTGCGTCGACCACTTCGGTCGATTCCAGGCCGACGATGTAGCTCGCGCCGAAGACCGTGCCGTTGGTCCGACGGGTCTCATCGAGGAAGGCGTCGAAGTTGGTTTTGACCGCCGCGGCGTCCAAGGGAGCGCCGTCGGCGAAGGTCACTCCATCGCGCAGGGTGAAGGTGTAGTCGCGGCCGTCGGGACTGATCTGCCATCCGGTGGCCAGCCAGGGCACGATCGCCCCGGTGTCGGGGTTCTGATCGGTCAGGGAATCGGCGAAATTGCGGATCAGTGAACGACTCTCGATCCAATACACCTGGAATGGATCGATGCACGGGAAGGCCGCGTTGTCGGGCCAGAACGCCAGCCGCAAGGTGCCGCCGCGTACCGGGTCGCGTTCCTCTCCGGAGGGTCCGCTGTCGTTGCCCCCACCGCCGCAGGCACTCGCGAGCAGCGCGGTGGCAGCGGCGAGCGCGAATGCCCCCGTGCGCCATCGGCGCTTGCGGCGGTGCGGGGTGGGCTTCAGGAAGGTCGGCATCGGGATGGTCCTCGCGACGAAACGAAAAGTATGGATGGACAGGGAAACCGGGACTACGCGCCCGGCCGGAGGATCGCGCGGCCGGCGGCCAGCAGTGCGGCGTCTTCCTGCGGCGGATGGACCCGCACGCACAGCACGTCGCGCAGATGCCGTTCGAGCGGGTTGTGCCGAGTCAGCGCCGCGTTGCCGAGCGCCGCGACGGCCGTCTCGACCGCCGCGATGGCGGAGCGTGCGATCAGCACCTTGACCGCTGAGAGCTGTTGCGGCACACCGGGTTCCCCGGCGGCGAGCCGGTGCAGGGTGCCGTACAGCAGGGTTTCGGCCTGCACGATCTGGCTCTCGATCTCGCCGGCCACCGCCTGGATGCGCTCGGTCTCGGCGATCGGCTTACCCAGCGCGGAGGGCACGCGCGCGCGGGCGTACGCGGTGAATGCGGTGCGGGCGGCGCGTGCCACGCCGACGTAGAGGGCCGAATGCCCGAACGAGGCGGGGCCCGATGTCGCCGCCGGATCGCGATACACCCCGTCGACGAACGGGATCTCGCGGAAATTCTCCGCGGGCACCGCGACCCCCGTGTAGGTCACGTCGTGGGTGTTGGAGGCCCGCAATCCGAGATGGTCCCAGGTGTCGTGCCAGGTGATGCCCGCCGCGTCGGCGGGAACCAGGAAATGTCCGACCCGCTGCGGGGATTCGTCGGTGGCCGCCCACACCACGTGGTAGGTCAACGCCCGTCCGCCGGTGGCGAAAGACTTGCGCCCGTCGAGGATCCAGCCGGATTCGGTGCGGCGGGCGATCGTGGCGGGCAGTCCGCCGCGGGCCGGCGCGCCCAGCTCCGGTTCGGCACGGACGGCGTTGACCAGCGCCGGGCCGTCGAGTGAGCGCCGCACCAGTTCGGCGTAGACCGTATCGGGCCAGCCGCCGGTGTCGGCCTGAGTCCGGTGCACACCGAGATTGTTCGCCGCGATGAGCGCGACCGACGGGTCGCCCTCGCCGAGAGCCACCAGAATTCGCGCCACCCGGTGATGATCGAGTTCGGGTCCGCCGTAGCGGGCGGCGATCGTGGCGGTGAGGTACCCGCCGCGATGCGCGGCGCGCAAGCCGGCGAGCGGAACATCGCCGGATCGGTCGTATTCGGCTGCGGTTGCGGCGATTTCGGTCGTCAGCGCCGCCAGGGCGGCGGGCGAGGTATCCGGAACTGTCAACACCGGATATCCGCTCGGTGCGGTGGTCACGGGCGGGCCGCCGCTGCGAGCGCGCCGAGGTGTTCGGACTGCAGGGTGCCGCGCCGGCCGGTCGCCTTCCGATGCGCCAACTCCTGGCGAACCAGCGGCAGCACGTAGCGTCCGTAGTCGATGACGTCGTTGAGGGTGTCGTAGCCGCGAATCGATACCAGGCTCGCACCCAGATCGATGTAGTCCAGAATCGCCGCCGCGACCGTCTCCGGGCTGCCCACCAGCGCGCTCGACGCACCGGCGGCATTGGTCACCGCGGTGGTACGCGTCCACAGCGCGCGATCGTAGATCTCCTGGCGCTGAGCGAATTCCAGCGCTCGTTGCGAGCCGACATTCTGCGGTGAGCCGGTGAATCGCTTGCGCGGCGGACTGTTGTCGAGATTGCGTGCGATCCGTTCGACGTAGTCACGCGCCTTGGCCCAGGCCAGGTCGTCGGTGCGGTCGATGATCGGGCGGAAGGTCACCCAGATGCGCGGGCGGTCGGTGCGCCCGGCCGCCGCGGCGATGCTGTGCACGCGTTCGATCTGGCCCTTGACGTCGGCCAGCGGTTCGCCCCAGAAAGCGAAGATGTCCGCCTTGGCCGCGCCGATCGCGAACGCGGCATCGGACTGCCCGCCGAACGAGATCGGAATCGAGTCGCCGTAGGGCGGGAATCCGGGGCCGAAATCATCGAAGCGATAGTGCTCGCCGGCATACGAGAACGACTCTTTCTCGGTCCACGCACGGCGCAGCACATCGATGAATTCGCCGGTGCGCGCATAACGCTGGTCCTTGGGCAGATAGTCGCCCTGTCGTGCCTGTTCGGCATCGTTTCCGCCGGAAATCAGATGCAGTACCGCCCGGCCCTCGGTGAGCTGGTCCAGGGTGGCCAGCTGCTGGGCGGCGACCGTCGGGAATACCGTGTTGGGGCGTACCGCGACGATCGGCTTCAAGGTGTCGCTGAGCTGACCGACCGCCGAGGCGAGCACGAACGAATCGGCACTGGACGATCCGTACGGCAGTAGCGTCGCGTCGAATCCGGCGTCCTCGAGGGTGCGGACGTAGCGCTTCACGAAGGGCAGATCGATGCCGCGGGTGGGAATCGGCTCGAGTTCGGTCGAGGGATTCGTATGCGTCAGGCTGATGAATTCCACAGTCGGTGCGGCGGTGGCCGGCACCGGTTCGGCACTGGTTTCCACGGTCATGACAGTCCTTCCGGCAATGGTCTCGGATGTGCGCGCACCGAATCACGGCCGGACACGGAACGTCATGCTAATGAGCCGCTGAGCGCGAAAACCAGAGTTCGAATCGTGAAATTCGATTCGATTACCCGATAACGACCGATAGGGTGAAAGAAATATCCGTGGAATTCTGATCGGGCCGATTTCAAAGGTATGCAAGTCCTTCGGGACAGCGTTAGCTGGTCGAACTTACTGTGCCGTTCAGAAGGTGGCTGAAGTTTATGGCGGATCCCCTGGATTTGACGCACCTGCGCACGCTGGTGACCATCGCCGAGACCGGCGGGTTCCGGCGTGCGGCGGACGCGTTGCATCTGAGCCAGCCCACGGTCAGCCAGCACATCCGCATGCTGGAACGGCGCCTGAAGCTGTCGCTCGTCGAAAGGCACGGCCGCGGTTCGTATTTCACCCCGGACGGCGAACGCCTGGTGGCCGAGGCACGCAAACTGCTCGACGCCCAGGACGAAGTGCTCGCTCGCTTCGCCGGATCGGCGCCGGTGCAGATCACCATCGGCTCGACCGAGCATGCGGGCGACGGGCTGCTGACCGAATTGCTCGCTGTCCTGCGTACCGCCTATCCGGACGCTCATCTGCATTTCCGGATCGATCGCTCCACCGCGCTCACGGAATCGGTGAGTAAGGGCGTGGTGGATCTCGCGGTGGTGCTGGGCGGCAACACCACCGAGCCGGTCGGCGCCGAGGTGGGCCTGCTCGATCTGCGCTGGGTCGCGGGAACCACCTGGCAGCTGCCGCCCGCACCGGGGCCCATCTCGCTGGTGGCGTTCGAGGAGCCCTGTGGATTGCGGCGGCGGGCCGTGCAGAAGCTCGGCGAGCTGGGCTATCAGGTGGCCGTGACCGCGGAATCCGGCAATTTGGACGGCGTGGTGGCGGCCGCGAAGGCCGGTCTCGGGATCGCGCTGCTGCCGTTTCTCACGGCTCCGCCCGGTGGCCTCGCCGAGATCCGGGAGCTGCCCGCGATGGGCTCGATCGATGTGCGATTGGTAGCCCGGCGCGGACTCGGTCACGATATCGAGAACACCGCCGTCGACGCGATCACCGCGCACTATCGCTCGATCACCGGCCGCCGGCTGAGGGGAGTCGCGTAATGACTTCGCGGACAGACAGTGTGATCACCGCCGAGGAACTGGCCGAGCGGCTCGACGCCGGGGTGCCCGTGACGGTTCTCGACGTGCGCTGGCAACTGGACCAGCCCGACGGCCGGAAAGCCTACGGCGCCGGCCACATTCCGGGTGCCGCCTATGTGGACCTCGAATCCGAACTGTCCGACCATTCGATCACCGGGCGCGGGCGCCATCCGCTACCGGCGGGCGCCCGGCTGCAAGCGGCAGCGCGGCGCTGGGGCGCGCGGACCGGAGTGCCGATCGTGGTGTACGACAACTGGAATCGTGCGGGCTCGGCGCGCGCGTGGTGGGTACTGCGCGCCGCCGGCGTCACCGATGTACGCATCCTCGACGGCGGGCTCGCTGCCTGGACCGGGATCGGTCGCGACCTGGCACAGGGCAACGAACAGCCGACGCTCGGCGATCTCACGGTTGCGCACGACAACCTGTACGCGGGCGCGGCGAACACGGTGACCGCGGACGAGGCGGCCGGGCTCACCACCGCGGGAGTCCTGATCGACGCACGGGCACCCGAGCGGTTCCGTGGGGACAGTGAGCCGGTCGATCCGGTGGCCGGGCATATTCCCGGCGCCGTCAACGTCCCGTACGCCGGCCTGCTCGACGAGCACGGATTCTTCCGTCCCGCAACGGAACTCGACGCGATCTTCGCGTCCGCGCAGGTGGGTGACGGGAGGGCCGTGGGCGCCTACTGCGGTTCCGGGGTCACCGCCGCCGTGGTCATCGCGGCCTTGCGGATCACCGGCATCGACGCGGCGTTGTTTCCGGGGTCGTGGTCGCAGTGGAGCGCGGAGGCCGGGCGTCCGGTCGCCGTGGCGGCGCCGCCGGACTGACCCGATCAGAACATCTTTCCCGGATTGAACAGCCCGGAGGGGTCCAGCGCACGCCGGACCGCGCGCTGAACCCGCAGCGCGTCGGGTCCCAGTTCGCGCTCCAGCCAGCGCCGCTTGAGCAGCCCCACGCCGTGCTCACCGGTGATGGTGCCGCCCAGTTGCAATGCGGTGGCGAATATCTCGTCCGCCGCGTTCTCGGCACGCCCGAGGGCTGCGGGGTCGTGCTCGGGAACGACGATGATGGGATGCAGATTTCCGTCTCCGGCATGGCCGAAGGTGTAGATCCTGCTGTCGTGCCGGCCGGCGATCTCGGTGATCCGGCGCACGGCCTCGCCGATCCGTGATCGCGGCACCGCGATGTCCTCGATGAGTACCCGGCCGTGCCGCTCCAGTGCGGGGAGAGCTGCGCGGCGCACCGTGAGCAATTCGTCCGCGGCGGCGGAATCCGTGCCGACGGACACGCGGGACGCGAAGCGCGCGAACGTCGATTCGACGATCGCGGCCTCTGCGTCGGCACCGAAACCATCGGTCTGGGCGACGACGAACGCGCCCGCCGCCGCACCGCGCACCCCCGACCACTCCTGGGCCTCCCGAAGCGATGCCCCGTCGAGCAATTCCAGCATCGCGGGCCGTACCCGCGCGGCTAGTACGGCCGCTGTGGCCGCGGCCGCCTGCTCGACGTCATCGAAATAGGCGGCGACCGTCACCGTGCGCACCGGAATCGGTTGCAACCGCACCGTCGCCGACACGATCACGCCGAGAGTGCCCTCCGAGCCGGTGAACAAGCTCGTCAGATCCAGTCCCGCGACGCCTTTCACGGTGCGTCGTCCGGTATGCAGCAGCCTGCCATCGGCGAGGACCACGCTCAGGCCCAACACCGAATCGCCGGTCACCCCGTACTTCACACATCGCAGCCCACCCGCGTTGGTGGCGATATTGCCCCCGATCGTCGAGATCGCGACACTGGCCGGATCCGGCGCATACCGCAGGCCGGCCCGGGCGGCCGCGGCGTCGAGCACCGCGCCGCTGACACCGGGTTCCACCACCGCGTACTCGTCGGCCTCGGCGATCCGTAGAATTCGGTCGAGCCCACTGACATCGAGGATCAGCGAACCCGCACCGGCACTCGCGCCACCCGCCAGCCCGCTGCCGGCCCCTCGCACGACCACCGTCAGCCCGGCCTCCGCCGCGAATTCCACTGCCCGCCGCACGTCGTCCACGGTCGCCGCGCACACCAGCACCTCGGGTTGCCCCTCGGCTCGATGAGCCGATCGATCCGACTTCACGTGCTCGGGGATCGCGGAGCCGATGAGCACCGTCCCCGTGATCGATTTCGGCCCGGTGGCGGGAATGGTCATCGAGGTACTCCTTCGGGTCCGCGTGCGCCGGCGTGGCAACGGGGCGCTGGTTCATTTTCTCCGCTTGCCGGAGCTTTGCGCCGCTGGCGACGATCGAAGTATCCGATCACTGCCTATTGCGAGCCTGCCCGTCTGGCCCTTGATCGTCATGGAGTGAAATACTCAACCATTTTTGCGCCATATCCGGAATGCGGATATGCGACGCAAGCATTTCATGTAGCCACTCTATGCGGATGGGAGTTACCACTGTCGGTTCTTGCGTCTCCCTTGTGGTTGGTCCGATCCGGCCGATGTTACGAAGATGACGCGCAATACTCATCGTGCAACAGCCCCCGCATTGGATGGGCTGTCGGTGCAGCATTCGGCGGGCACAGCCGATCCGAACGTAACGGCTGCGGGTGCAGGTCAGAGTTTCGGAGTCACGATCGGCGGGACCTCAGCGCCCAGCCGCAGCGACTCGAGGAACAGCACGATTGTCGCGGCCACGGAGCGGTGCGCGACATCGTTGAGCACGTCGTGTCGGCCGCCCTGTACGAGGCGGAGGTCGGTGCGCGGTGCCCGCGTGTACGCGTCGATCGCCGCGGCCACAGGGGTGATGCGGTCGTCGGTGCCGTGCAGCGCTAGTGTCGGGCGGTCGTGCGCTCCGATCGCGACCGTCTGCCACGGCACCGGCAATGCTATTGCGCCGCGGGTGAATTCGCCGTCCGCTGATATCGTGGCGCGGTGCACCGGGCACGCGGTGCGGGCATCGACCTCGTCCGCCCATTCGGTGCCCACCGCATCGGTCGTGGGGCTTCGTGGCGCGGGGGAGGGAAGCGCGATTGCCGCCAGCACAGCACCTTCCACCGGTAGGTCCGAGACGAGCCGCGCCGCCAGCGTAGCCCCGCTGTCCGAACCGAGCAGGATCCGCGGCGCCGGCAGTGATTCGTCGGCCAGTACCTTTTCGACGGCCGCTCGGGTTCCTGCGAAATCGTCGAGTGCCACCGGCACGTACCGCACCCGATACCCGTCGGCCGAGAGCCGCCGGCCTAGACGACCGTACGATCCGGCGGTCTCCCCGCGCCCGGGTAGCAGTATGACGGTGCCGCGCGGTGTGGCGCCCGCGGGTTCGTCCCACACGCCGGTTGCCGGATGTGCCTGCGTCGTTGTCATTCGGTCGCTCCTTCCGCCCAGGCGGATGTGAACCAGCGCACCGCACCGGTTTCCGGGTTGTAGGACCGGCGCGGCAGAGTGCCGATATCCGCGCCGTACACATGGATTCCGATCACCGGCTCGTCGCCGCCGCAGCGCACCTGGTGGACGTCGTCGTCGGTGGTGCAGCACACCGTCACCTGACCGGCGGACCACTCCGCAGTGCCCTCCTCGACGAGCGGCACGTCCTCGGTCGACGGCTTGCGGTAGCGGGTCTCGACCTCGATGCCGCTGTGAATTCCCACCACACCCCAGGTCTCGTGGCCGTGAACCGGTGTTCCCTGGCCGACGTTCCACACCGCGGCGGCGATGGAGAAGGCGCCGTCGGGGTCGACGTGCAGCGGATACATGACGTAGTGGTCGGGATCGAGTCGCGTCTTGCCCGGCGGCAGTTCGAGTCCGCCGGTCAGGACGGCGGTGAGTTCGTCGCGGATGGCGGCGGTCAGCGAGCGCTCGTCGGGGATGTCGTCGATCAGGCGCGCGACGGTGTCGGCGAACGTCGCCAACTCCGGTATGTCGGTCTGGATCGGGACGATCGGGGGTCGGGTCATTCCAGCTCCTCACTGGGGGATTCGAGCGGACAGGACGCGCCGGCGATAGGTGGTCAGGCGGTCGTGCAGGCCTGGTGCGATCACGGATCGGGTCAGTGCGGCGAGTGCGGCGTCGGGGTCGTGCACGGGCCGGGTCTCGGCCAGCAGTGCGGGCCGAGTTGCGGGGTCGATGCGGGCCCAGGCGTCGAGGATCCCGGAGAGGTCACCGGGTGTGCCGGTCACCAGTCGCCCGGCGGCCGCGGCGGTGACCGGGTCGCCGCCCAGGAAGATCGCGGGATCTGTGATCGCGCGCAGGCGAGCGGTGCCGAGGACGACGCCGAAACGTGCTCCGGGAAAAGCGAATCGGGCGTCCGGTCCGGCGAGCCGGTGATCGCACGCGGCGACCAGATCCGCTCCGGCACCGATCGCGGCGCCCTCGACGACGGCCACCGTGAGGTAGGGCGCGGTGGCCAGCCGTTCGAGCAATGACCCGATCGACAGGAATCGATGGGCGAGGGAGGCGTCCGATTCGCGGGACAGCCCGGTCAGATCGAACCCGGCCGCGAAGTGCCGTGAATTACCTTCCAGTACAAGCGCTTCCGGTCGAACGGCAGCCGCTTCCTCGAGTGCATCGTGCAGGGCCTCGACGAGTTCGGACGACAGTGCGTTGGCGGCTTGCGGACGGTCGAGACGAACCCGCCAGACTCGGCCGCGATGAATGGCGAGGGTCATGTGCCACACCACTCGTCGAAGATCTCGTCGTCACCGCCCAGCCGCGGTGCGGCTCGGTCCAGGCGGGGGTCCTGGCCCTCGATGCGTACCGGGAAGACGACCGTCGGGGTGGGCCCGGCGACGGGGACGTCGAGGGAACCGACCAATCCGGTCGCGGGCACGTGCTCATCGGAGAGGATGTCGCCGAACGAGTTGACCGGGCCGCACGGCACGCCCCGCGCACGCAGTTCGGCGATCCAATGGTCGCGTTTCGCGCTGGCGAAGCGCTCCTGCAGGATTGCCGCCAGTTCGGCGTGGTGCGCGACTCGGTCCAGCTGGGTCAGGAATCGCGGATCGTCGGCCAGTTCGGGTGCCCCGACCACATCGGCGACCGCCGCCCAGAGCCGATCGTTACCCGCGGCGACGGTGAAATCGCCGTCGGCGGCGGCGAATCCCTGATACGGCGCGTTGCGTGGGTGGGCGGTGCCGAGCCGGGCCGGTTCCACACCGGAGCCCCAGAATTCACTGGTCTGCAGCGCCGATACGCCGATGAGGCAGTCGAGCATCGGACAATCCAGCCGCACGGACCGGCTCTCGGCGCGGACCTGGGGCAGCACGGCGGCGATGCTGTAGGCGGCATACAACCCGGCGGTGAAATCGCCGACCGGAACGCCCGCTTTCACCGGCCCGCCGCCGGGCTCGCCGGTGACACTCATCAGTCCCGACATCCCTTGGATGACAACGTCGTACGCGCCGTGGTCGACGTACGGACTCGTCAGGCCGTAACCGGATATCGAGCAGTACACGAATCCGGGATGGCGCACCTGCTCGTAGCCGACGCCGAGCCGGTCCAGGACCCCCGGCCGGTAGTTCTCCACCAGCACATCGGCGGCCGCCACCAGATCGCGGACCCGGGCCAGATCTCCGGGATCGCGCAGATCGGCGACCACCGAACGCTTGTTGCGGTTGACCGAGGCGAAGTTGTGGCTGAACCGCTCGTCACCGTCGTCGGCGAAGGGCGGCCACGCGCGCATCTGATCGCCCGTCGGCGGCTCGACCTTGACCACGTCGGCGCCGAGATCCGCCAGTAGCATCCCGGTGAACGGACCGGCCGCGACGTGGGCGAACTCCACGACACGCACACCGTGTAACGGCCGCATCCGCTAGACCACGGCCCGGTCGGAACGGGTCGCCCGGCGGTGGGCCAATTCCTGGCGCACCAGCGGCAGCAGATCGCGGCCGTAGTCGATCGCGTCCTGCAGGGGGTCGTAACCGCGGATCAGCACCGTATTCACACCGATCTCGATGTAGTCGAGCAGCGCGGCCGCCACCGTCTCCGGCGAACCCACCAGCGCGGTGGAGTTGCCGCCGCCGCCCACCGCCTTCGCGGTCGGGGTCCACAAGCACCGATCGTGCAGCTCGCCCCGCTCGGCGACGGCCAGCAGTCGCCGCGAACCCGCGTTCTGCGGTTCGGCGCCGCGCGGGTGAAGTTGGTTGGCGCGCAGGTTGTCCGCGCCGCCGGTGATGGTGTCCAGGATGCGATGCGCCCGTTCCCATGCGGCCTCGTCGGTGGCGCCGAGGATAGGCCGGAACGACACCGAGATCCGGGGCCTGCGGTCCCGGCCCGCGGCCGCCGCGCGTTCGGTGACGGTGGCGATCTGCTCGGCGGTCTCGCGCAGCGGCTCGCCCCACAGCATGTAGGTGTCGGCGTGCCGGGCACCGACCGTGTAGGCCGCGGGGGAACTGCCGCCGAAGAAGAGTTCGAGGTGGCGGTTGCCGTGCGGCGGGACGTGCGGGTGGAAACCCTCGAACCGGTAGTAGTCGCCGTCGAAGTCGCGAGGTCCGGTGGTATCCCATGCGGCGCGCAGGATTCGGAGATATTCGTCGGTGCGTGCGTACCGCTCGTCGTGCGGAAGGTAGTCGCCCTCGCGGCGCTGCTCGACGTCGGTACTGCCGGTGACGATGTTGAGCGCCACCCGCCCGCCGGAGAACTGATCCAGCGTCGTGAAGGTGCGCGAGGCCAGCGTGGGATGGACGACACCGGGCCGGTGTGCCACGAGCAGGCCGAGTCGTTCGGTGTGCGCGGCGACGGCCGCCGCCACTTGGGAGCCCTCGGGCCAGCCGGAGCCGTAACCGATCAGCACCCGGTCGAATCCGCCGTCCTCGTGCGCGCGGGCGAAGCGGATCGTATAGTCCGGGTCGATCACCGCTCCGTTCCCGGGCCGTGTCTCGGAGGCGTCGGCAGTGCCGATCATGCCCAGGATCTCGACGTCGTCATAGCTCATCGCTCGCCCTTCGTGAGTGTGGTGTGACTGTTTTCCGATGCCGTGCCGGACCACCGGCCGGCCAGGTGGCAGGCGGCCGACCAGCGCTGCTCCACCTCGAAAAGTTCTGGCTGCGTGGCACATTCGGTGTATGCGAACCGGCAGCGGTCGGCGAATACGCAGCCGCCGGTGGGGGCGGGCTCGCGTTCGCCCCTGATGTCGTCGGGCCGGATGGCCGACTGAGTGCCGAGGCTCGGCGCGGACGCCACCAGCAGGGCCGTGTACGGATGGGCCGGGCGGGTCAGCACGTCACGCAGCGGACCCTGTTCGACCAGACGGCTGCGGTAGAACACCGCCACCCGATCGCCGATGCCTGCCAGTGAGGACAGATCGTGCGCGATGATCACGACCGCGACTCCGAGGTCGCGCCGCAGCCGGTCGAGCAGATTCAGCACCAGATTGCGGTTGGAGACGTCGAGCGCGCTGACCGGTTCGTCGCAGATGAGCAGCTGTGGTTCGGTCACGATGGCGCGCGCGAGCGACACCCGCTGCCGCTGGCCTCCCGACAGCTCGCGCGGGCGGCGCTCGCGTACCGTGTCGGGATCCAGGCCGACCTCGCGCAGCGCGCGGTCGGTCCGTTCCCGGCGGGTGGCACTGTCGATGCCGCCCGCCACCTCCAGCGGTTCGCCGACGAGACGGGCGACGGTGAGATCGGGGTCGAGGGATCGCAGCGGATCCTGGAACACCAGCTGAATCCGGCCCTGTCGCCGGAATTTTCGTAGTTCACGACCGCGCAGCCCGGTGAGCTCCCGCCCGTCGAACTCGATGGTGCCGCCTGCGGGAGCCGTGAGCCCGACCGTGGTGCGAGCCAATGTCGTTTTGCCGGAACCGGTTTCGCCGATGATTCCGACGATCTCGCCCGGATACACCTCCAGACTCGCGCCCCGTAGGGCCGCGCCGGTGCCCAGCCCGACGCCGCGGCGCGGCACCGTGTAGGTGACCGACAGATCGGTGATCCGCAGCAGCGGTGCGGTACTCATGCGGCCACCCGGTCCCGGACGCAGCGGGCGAGATGGTCCGAGCCGACCTCACGAAGCGGGATCGCACCGTCCGCGCAGCCGGGCCCGGCGTGCGGGCAGCGCGCCGCGAAGCGGCAGCCGCTGATCTCTTCTCCCGCGGCGGGTGGTTGCCCGTCGATCGTCTCCAGGGTGCGCCGCGACCAGTCACCGAGCGACGCGACACGGAGCAGGGCCTGGGTGTAGGGGTGGCGTGCGTTGCGCAGTACCTCCTCGGTCGGCCCGGACTCGACGAGTTCACCCGCGTACATGACCATCACGCGATGGCTGGTCCGGGCGACCACCGCCAGATCGTGCGTCACCAGCAGCAGACTGAGCCGGTGGTGGTGCTGTAACCGTTCGAGCAGTTCCAAGATCTCGGCCTGCACCACGGTGTCGAGTGCGGTCGTGGCTTCGTCGGCGATCAGCAGTTCCGGATCGAGCGAGATCGCGACGGCGATGAGTACCCGCTGCAGCATCCCGCCCGACAGCTGGAACGGATACAGCCGTTCGACTCGTTCCGCATCGTGAATCCCCACCTCGCGCAGGAGTTCTCGGCCGCGATCGCGCGCGGCCCGGCGGCCGAGACTGCCGCGCACCCGCAGTTGTTCGGCGACCTGGTAGCCGATGGTGAGTGAGGGGTTGAGGTAGGAACCGGGATCCTGGAACACCGCGGACAGCCGGATGCCGCGCAGCCGCCGCCAGGTGGCGGGCCGGGCGGCGGTGAGATCTACGGCAGACTCGCCTGACCCCAAAGTAACCGTGCCGCTGGTGATTTCGACCGCCGGCGGGAGCAGTCCGAGGACGGCGCGGCAGGTCAGTGTCTTACCGGACCCCGATTCACCGACCAGGGCGACGGTCTCACCCCGCCGGATTTCGAAGGAGACATCGCGCAGCGCCCGACGGCCACCGGCGACGTCGACATTCAGGCCCTCGACACGTAGCACCGGGGTGCCGGTCGGATCATCGGACAGTGACACGGTCGAACTCCTCGGTGGGGAACGCGGGTTTCGTCACGGTGGCCGGGAACGACAGACCGCGGCCGAGCAGCCGCGCGAACAGTCCGCGCCGGGCACGGGGGGCATCCGAGCTCGCCTCGCGCAGGCAGTCGGCCAGGATGTTGAGGGCGCCGACAGTGAGCAACATCGGTATGCCCGGCAGCAGCGGCGCCCACGGCTGCAGTTCCAGATAGCCGAGATCGGAGGCCAGCATGCCGCCCCAGGTCGGAGCCGGCGGTGTGATACCGACGCCGAGGAAGGCGAGGGAGGCGATCACCAGCAAGGCGGCACCGGTGGCCTGTGCGGCGGCCACCGCGACATTCGGCGCCACCTTGCTCCACATGTGGGTGCGCAAGATCCACCAGGTGGACGCGCCCATCAGCTCGGCGGACTCGACGTACTGGGTGCTGCGCAGTCCGAGTGCGACCGCCCGGCTGATGCGGAAAAAGATTGGCGCGGACAGGATCCCGACCGCGACCATGGCCTGGTTCATACCGTTTCCGAGGGTCGCGGCCACCGCGATGGTGAAGACGGTGAAGGGAAGTACGGTCAGCGTCTCGGATATCCGCAACCCGATCCACTCACCGGCCCGCCCCGCCCACACCGACGCCAGACCGGAAGGCACGCCCAGGCACAGCCCGACCAGGACCGCCTCGATCGCGCCGACCACCGACAGCCGCGTGCCGGCCATCAGCCGGCTCAGTACGTCGCGACCGACATAGTCGGTGCCGAGCAGATGATCGGCGCTGGGGCCCTGCAGGATCTGCGGGGATTGCCGCAGCGCGTCATACGGTGCCAGCGCGCTGCCGAAGACGGCGAGGAACGCCACCGCGGCGAGGATCAGCAGGCAGACGCGGGCGCTGGGATTGGCGAGAAGTGCGCGCAGCGTAGTCATCGCCGCCCTCCTGGAATGGTGCCGCGGCGTGCGGCGGGATCGAGCAGGATCTGCAGCGCACCGAGCGCGAGAGTGCCGAGCAGGACGACCGCGGAGGTCACCAGCAGCGTGCCGAGGACGACCGGCACGTCACCGCGCTGGGCGGATTGCAGTGCCAGTTGGGCGACGCCGGGCAGGTTGAACAGCTTCTCCGTCATCACGGCGCCACCGATGATCAGCGGGAGCGCGTTGGTCACGACGGCGAGCGTCGGCGCGACCGCATTGCGCAGGACATGACCGAAAAGCACTCGGCCCCGGCCATATCCGCGCATGCGGGCGCCGATCGCGTAGTTCTCGGCCTGCGCGCTCACCAGGGTGGTGCGCAGTTGCCGCGCGATATTCGCCGCCACCTCGAGGGCCAAGGCCAGCGCGGGCAGCGTGGCATAGCGCAGCCAGTGCACCGGATCGATCGCATACGGCGAGTAGCCTCCGGCCGGGAATAGGCGGGCCTTCACCGCCAGCAGCACGATCAACGCGATGCCGATGACGAACGGCGGCAGCGTCGCCAGCACCGAGCAGAACACGGTGATGATCCGGTCGATCACTCCGCCCGGCCGTGCGGCGGCGAGGATCCCGGCGCCGAAGCCGATGACCAGCGCCAGCAACAGTGCGTACAGCGCGATCGACAGGTCCACCGGAAATGCGAGCTGGATCGACCGGGATACGGGGACCGTGGTGAACCATGAGCGCCCGAGATCACCGTGCAGCGCGTCCCAGACCCAGGCGAGGTAGCGCACCACGAGTGGCCGGTCGAGGCCGAACTCGTGGTTGAGCCGCGCGATGTCCTCCGGCGTCGCGGTGTCCCCGAGCACCACGGCGGCCGGATTGTTCTTGCTCAGAGCTCCCAGCGTGAAGGTGATCAGCGAGGCGAGAAAGAGCACCGTGACCGAGGTGAGCAGCAGCCGCGCGCCGGCGCGAAACACCGGCAGACCGAGCGAGGCTTGCTTAGGCGCGCCCGAAACCAGCGGCGCCGCAATGGCTTCCGTCATGCCGTCACGCCTTCCCAGCGGAGCAGACTCGGGTGTTGTTTCAGCGGTGCGAGCGACGGACGCCGGACCAGGATGCTCGGCACCTCGTACAGAAATGTGTTGGGGAACCGGGTGACAGCGATGCGGGTCGCCTCCTGCAATGCCGCCGGATACTCCGGTGCGTCGGTCGGAATAGCTGCGACCTTCGCCAGCTGCGCGGCCAGTTCCGGATCGCCGGAGCGCGACGGGTTCATCAGCCCCGTGGAGCTGAACAGAACCTGGAACGCCTGCAGCGGCGACTCGCGGCCCGCGAATCCGTCGTAGCCGAGCGGTTTGCCGCGGTTGAGATACACGATCTGGGTCCACTGCGACGGCGGTACGAGGTCGATCTCGAGTTCGATACCGATGTCGGCGAGCTGGGCCTGAATCTGCTCCACCGCGGCCGGAACCGGCGCCGCTGCGGACAATGTGGAGCGCACCTTCCCGGACAACCCGGCATCGGCGAGGATCTTGCGCGCCTTGGCGGGGTCGTAGCGAAACGCCTGCGCCAGCTGCGCGTTGTAGCCGACGTACCCCTTGGGAAAGGGCTGGTAGCCGACATCGCCGATGCCGAAGTTGGCGATCTTCTTGATCGACTCACGGTCGATGCCGTACTTCATCGCCTCCACCACCGCGGGGTTGTCGAACGGCGGCTTCGACGTATTGACGTCCAGCACAGCGACATACATCGAATCGAGCACCTGCACCTCGAGGCCGCTCGCCTGGGCCGCCTTGATACCCGAGGCCGGAACCCTGGCCACGTCGTACTGCCCGGATGCCACCGACGCGACGACGGTCGCCGGATCGGCGGCCGGGTAGAGCAGGAACCGGGTGATCGCGATCTGGTCCGCGAGGTGGAAGAACTCGTTCTTGCGCAGTTCCGCGTGGTCGTTGGCGACGTAGGAGGTCAGGGTGAACGGCCCGGATCCGGCGGGCCGGGTCGCCAGCGCGTGTGCGTCCTTCTCGAATACCGCGGGGTTGACCACCATGCCCGTCTTGCCGGCCAGCAATAGCGGATACTGGTAGTTGGTCCCGGCCAGGTCGATGACCACGTCCCGGTCACCTTGCGCCGCAACCTTTTTCAGATCGACGAGCTGCGGAGCGATCAGCGAACCGGGCGCAGACCGCCCGCGTTCGATGGACTTGGCCACCGCCGCGGCGTCCAGCGGCGACCCGTCGGAGAATTTCAGCCCGGGGCGCAGCGTGAAGGTGACCTGGGTGCCGTCGTGGTTGTAGGCCCACTTCTCGGCGAGCCAGCCGACCGCGTTGCCGTCGCCGTCCAGCGCGGTCAGGGCGTCGTAGGCGAGGGCGAGCATCGTAACGTCGGAACCGGCCGAGGAGGTCACCGGATCCCAGGTGGTCGGCAGCTGCCAGGCCCAGGAGACGGTGCCCGGCCCACCGCCGCCGACGGACCCGGCACCGGCGTCGCTGCAGGCCGCGAGTGCGAAGAGGGCGCCGGCGCCGAGGCCGAGGCGCAACAGGGCGCGGCGGCTGACGATCGTGGGGGCGGAGCGGTTGCTCCGCTGAACGCTGAGAGACATGGTCGGGCTGGTTCTTGCTGGCGGCAGGTGTCCGGGCCGGTCAGGCCGCGCTGTACCGGTTCGGCGGGATCGGCAGGCCGAGGTGGCCGCGCAGGGTCTGCGCGGTGTACTCGGTGCGGAATACACCGCGCTCCTGCAGGATCGGCACGACCTCGTCGACGATCCGGCGGAAGTTGGCGGGGTGGTCGACGGCGATGTTGAAACCGTCGCACGCACGCGCCTCCCACCACTCGATGAGCTTGTCCGCCACCGTCTCCGG
>NZ_BAFW01000381.1 GCF_000308535.1 Nocardia cerradoensis NBRC 101014
GGGCGAGTTCACGCTCGTTGCGGTCGAATTCGGCCCGGTCGAGATCCTGGAACTGGAAGCCCAGTACGTGAATTCCCTTGACCAGCACCAGATTCAGCGGGATGCGGGGAACCGTGCCCGAGGCGTAGCCGACGGTGACGAAACGGCCGCCGCGGCGCAACGACCGCAGCGCCGGCTCGCTGAGCGCACCGCCGACCGGGTCGACCACCGCATCGGCGCCGTCGGGCAGCGCGGCACGGAGGGCATCGCGCAGACCGCCGTCGCGGTGGTCGATCAGACGCGTGGCCCCCAGGGCGGCCGCGACCTCGAGTTTGGCGGGGGAGGAGGCCACCGCGGTCACCGACAGCCCGAGCCGCGCACCGAGTGCCACCGCCGCCGACCCGACGCCGCCCCCGGCGCCGAGCACGAGCAACTCGGCGCCCGCCGACACCCGCGCCACCGACCGAATGCAGTGGTACGCAGTGCGATACGTGACACCGAAGGCCGCCGCGGCGGCCGCGTCGACGCCGTCCGGAATCGGCGCCAGCTTGGTGGCGGGGACCACGACCTGTTCGGCGAACGCGCCGTAGAGGCCGGTGCCGCGGACCCGGTCACCGATCGCGACCTCCCCGCAGCCGGGCCCGAGCGCGACGACCTCGCCGGCGAATTCGCTCCCGGGCACGAACGGCGGGGGCACGCTGATCTGATACTCGTTCGCGACGAGCAGCACATCGGGATAGTTGACCGCCGCGGCCCGCACCCGCACCCGGACCTGGCCCGCCCCCGGTTCCGGGACGGGCCGGTTCTCGACGCGCACCACCTCCGGCGGACCGTAGCGTGGGCACACTGCGACCCGCATCGCGGTCACCGGCCCTGCCATCGAGGTGTGCGCCGTTCCAGGAACGCCTGCGCCCCCTCGGCGGCATCGGCGCTGCGGAAAACCTCACGCTGCCACTGCTTCAGCCGGCGCGTGGCCTCGGCGTCGTCGGTGACGGCCAGGCGGGCCAACTCCTTCGAGGCGGCCAGGCCCAAGGGGGCGTTGGCGGCGACGGTGGTGGCGAGGGCGACGGCGGTGTCGAGCACCCGATCCGGTTCGGCCACCACATTGACCAGCCCGATCCGGTGAGCGCGGTAGGCGTCGACCAGGCCACCGGTGAGCAGCATCTCCAGGGCGATGCCCAGCGGGATCCGGGTGCCGACCGCGGTGCCGCCGCCCGCGGCGAACAGCCCGCGCTTGACCTCGGGGAACCCGAACGAGGCCGCGGCCGAGGCCACGATGATGTCGCACGCGAGCAGCAGTTCCAGTCCGCCGCCGACGGCGGTGGCATTGGCCGCGCCGATGATCGGCATCGCGGTCCGCCCGGCGGACAGTCGCGCGTAGGCGTCCAGGGCCGCGCGCTGTTCGTCCGAATCCGGTTGCGCGCCCGCGTTGTCGGCGAATTCGCGCAGATCCATCCCGGCGCAGAAGGCACGCTCACCGGTCCCGGTGAGTACCAGGGCGCGGATGTCCGGATCGGCCTCGGCCGCCAGCAGCGCCTCGCCGATCCCGCGAAGTACCCTGCCGTTGAGCGCGTTTCGCGCCTGCGGGCGATTGATCCGCACGACCAGGACCGCGTGGCGGCGTTCGACGACCACCTGGCCGGTCTCGGGGGCGGTGGTCTCGGATGTAGTACTCGTACTCATCGGTACTCCGTGCTCTCGGCGAGGTCGGCCGCCTCGCGCATCAACTTCGGCACGATCGGGCCGAAGGACTGCAATTTGACATCGTCTCCGGCGCGCTGGAATCCGCGTTCCAGCACGATGGCCAGCTTCCATTTCGCCAGGATCAGGTAGTAGTCCAGGTCGTCGACCTGCCGGCCGGACACGGCCGCGTAATGCGCGACCAGCCGGTCCCGCGACGGCATGCCGCGCAGATCCACATAACTCACCCCGGCGGCCTCCGGGGCGGAGGTGTCGTCCGGCCAGCTCTGCACCATCCAGGCGAGATCCAGTTTCGGGTCGCCGACCGTTCCCATCTCCCAGTCGACCAGCGCCGCCAGCCGGGCGGGCGCGCCGTGTTCGAACATGACGTTGGCGAACTGGTAGTCACCGTGCATGAGGCCGGGGATGTAGTCGAGGGGCCGGTGCGCGCGCAGCCATGCGGTGGCCTCGGCCATCCCGTCGAGGTCGCGGCCGCGGTGGCGGGCGAAGAAATCGGTCCAGCGCTGGACCTGCCGTTCGTGGAATCCGCCGGGCCGGCCCAGATCCTGTAACCCCTTGGCGCGCCAGTCGACTCGCGACAGCAGCGCGATACCTTCGGCGAGCTGGTAGGCCAGGCCGGCCCGGGCGTCGAGATCGGTGTCGAACGGCGCCGGCCAGCGTTTGCTGTCCATCGGCGACCAGCCGTCCACATAGCCCATCAGATAGAAGGTGCGGCCCAGGACGGAATGGTCGGTGCAGACCGCGACGGCGGGCGTATGCGGGACATCGGTGCCCTCCAGAGCCGCGGTGATCCGCCACTCCCGCGCGATCCCGGCGTCGCGCTCGGGAGGCGCGCCGGCCGGCGGAATACGCAGGACACAGCGGTATTCGCCGCGGCTGATCAGATAGATCTCGTTCTGGGTGCCGCCGGAGAGGAACCGGGCCTGCGCCGGTTCGCCGCGGCCGGGCAGGTCGCGGGCGTCCATCCACTCCGCGAGGCGGGCGGTGTCGATCACTGGTTACCTACTTCGTGTTCGAGATGATCGGCGAATTTCGCCCGGGCGGCGTCGAGTTTCTTCGGGATCCACTGGCTGGGCCACAGATCCTCGCTCGGGCGGTGGTCGCGCAGGACCTGTTTGGCGACGGTGCCCTTGTGCACCTCGGTCGGCCCGTCGGCCAGGCCCAGCACGCCGGCGCCGTGGATCATCGTGAAGAAGGGCATCTCGTTGGTGACCCCGAGCGCACCGTGCACCTGCATGGCGCGCCAGGCGATGTCGTGCAGCACGGTCGGCATCACGACCTTCACCGCGGCGATGTCCTTGCGCACCTTGCGATAGTCGTTGTATTTGTCGATCTCCCAGGCGGTGTAGAGCACGAACAGCCGGAACTGCTGCAGCTGGGCGTAGGAATCGGCGATATAGCCCTGCACGAACTGCTTGTCCGACAACCGGCTGCCCGCGGTTTCGCGGCTCAGCGCCCGCTCGCACATCATGTCCAGCGCGCTGCGAGCCAGTCCGATGGTGCGCATGGCGTGATGGATGCGGCCACCGCCGAGCCGGGTCTGCGCGATGGCGAAGGCCTGTCCGGCGCCGCCGAGCAGCGCCGAATCCGGAACGCGCACATTGTCGTAGTGGATCAGCGCGTGCGCGCCGCCGTCGAGGGGTTCACCGTAGAGTCCGACAGTGCGTTCGATGTGCACGCCGGGGGTGTCGGTCGGCACCAGGAACATCGACATGCCTTGATAGGCACTGACATTCGGATCGGTCACCACCATGACGATGAGGAAGGCCGCGGTGGCCGCGTTGGAGGAGAAGAATTTCCAGCCGTTGATGATCCAGTCGTCGCCGTCGCGCACCGCGGAGGTGGTGAACCGGGTCGGGTCGGCGCCGGCCTGCGGTTCGGTCATCGAATAGCTGGAGAACAGCTCTCCCGCGAGCAGCGGCCGCAGATAGCGCCGTTTCTGCTCCTCGGTACCGAAATGCGCGATGATCTCGGCGTTGCCGGTATCGGGCGCCTGGCATCCGAAGATCACCGGCGCCCACGACGATCGCCCCAGGATCTCGTTCAGCAGCGCCAGTTTCAGCTGTCCGTAGCCCTGTCCGCCGAGCTCGGGGCCCAGATGCGTGGCCCACAACCCCTGGTCGCGCACCTGCTGTTTGAGCGGATCGAGCACGGCGCGGCGGGCCGGGTCCGGTGGCACGAACTGCTCGTGCGGCCAGATCAGGTCGAGCGGTTCGACCTCCTCGCGGACGAACGCATCGGCCCAGTCCAGCTTGCGCTGGAACTGTGGATCGGTCTCGAAGTCCCACGCCATTGCGCCTCCTCGCCTTCGGTGGAAATATAATTCTCATGACGAAGAATAGCATTCTTGATCGAGCGGATGGGATTCCGGCTGCGGGGGTTCCGGCGAGGGGCGGCGCATGAGGGCCACCGACCAGTTCCACATCGGTATCGTCGCCGCGGATATGGCGGCCACGACCGCGGCGCTGTCGCGGGTGCTGGGCTACGAGTGGGGAATCGAGACGGGCGGACCGCTCACGGTGGCGTCGCCGTCCGGCGAGCAGGCCGTCGACATCCGCTGTGTCTACTCCACGACCGTCCCGCGGGTGGAGGTGATCCGGGCGGTGGCGGGCACGCTGTGGGAACCGGTGTCCGGCAGCGGCATTCACCACCTCGGCTACTGGTCCGACGACGTGGCCGCCGATATCGCGGAACTCGAGGACGCCGGGTACGTGGTGGAGGCGGTGCGGCCGGGGCCCGGCGGTGTGCCGCTGTTCGCCTTCCTGAACGGACCGACGGGATTCCGCATCGAATTGCTGAGTCGCGCAGCCGAATCCGCTCTCGCCCGCTGCTGGGCGCCGGGCAACCAACGACGCGACGAAGGTGATCGCCGATGACCACGGTAGGACTGGTGACCGGCGCGGGACGCGGGATGGGATCCGAATGCGCCCGCGCCCTGGCCGATCGAGTCGATGTACTGGTGCTCGCCGATCGCGACGAGGCCGGGGCGACCGCGGCCGCCGAGCAGCTGAGGTCCGAGGGCGCCCGGGCCGAGTCCTTCGTGGTCGACGTCGCCGATCGCGAACGTGTTTCGGAACTGGCGACATACCTCGCCGAACAGGGCGAATTGCGGGCGGTCGCACATGCGGCGGGGATCTCGCCCACGATGGCGGACTGGCGTCGCATCTTCGTCGTCGACCTGATCGGAACCGCCCACCTGCTCGACGCGGTGCGGCCACTGGCCGTCGCGGGCACCGCGACGGTGGTGTTCGCGTCGATGGCGCCGCTGCTGGACCCGAATCCACCGGATCCCGCCGCCCTCGCCGTGCTCGATGATCCATTGCACGAGGATTTCCTCGACCGTATCCGCGACGCCGTGGGCCCGGCGCTGGAGCATCCGGGCATCGCCTACGGGTGGGCCAAACGCGGTGTGCAGCGCCTGGTCTGGCGGGAGGCGGTGCGGTTGGGCCCTGCGGGAGCGCGGATCTGCTCGGTTTCGCCCGGCATCATCGACACCCCGCAGGGCCGCCAGGAAGCGGCCGAGCACGCCACCATGCGCCGGCTGGTCGAGCGCACGCCGCTGCGCCGCGAAGGGCGTCCGGCAGAGGTCGCGGCCGTGGTGGCGTTCGCGCTCTCCGACGCGGCGAGCTTCCTCAACGGCACCGATCTGGTCGTCGACGGCGGCGTGACGGCGGCGCTGCGGGCCGGGCCGGACAGCCGGCGATGAACGACGACGTCGCGGCCCGGATCGCGCAGCGGGCCCTGGCCGAACGCGGCGCCGCCTACACCGTGGAGGTCCGGCGGCTGCTGGATGCCGGGCTGGCGGTGATGCGGCGCTGCGGAACCGAGTCGCGTCCGCGCGTCGCCGATATCGTCGCCGTCGCCGGGCTGTCCAACGATGCCTTCTACCGGCATTTCGCCTCCAAGGACGCGCTCGTCGCCGCCCTCCTCGAAGACGGAACCGCCCGGCTGCTGGACTATCTGGAGCATCGGATGGGTAAGCGGTCCACACCCGGGGAGGCGGTGCGCGAATGGGTGGACGGCGTGCTGTCCCAGGGGGTCGGTGAGGTCGCCGCGACCACCCGGGCGGTGATGTGGAATGCCGGCGGTCTGGCGCAGGGATTGGTGACCGGACCGCCGGAGGCCAGTACCCGGCTCGCCGAGCTGTTGCGCGCGCCGTTCGCCGAATTGGGGTGCGAGCAACCGGATGTCGATGCCGCGCTGGCCGCGCACGCGGTGGTCGGGCGGCTCGCCGAACTGCTGTGGCGGCGAGCCGAACCGACCGCGGCGGACGTGCAGCGCGTGACCGAGTTCTGTCTTCGCGCGGCCCGGCCCGGTCGCTGAGGTCGCGAGCGCGGCGCTCAGACCCTCGTCTCGGCCATATCCACCTGGCGGGCGGCGTCGGCCAGGGCGGTGACGACGCAGGTGCCGATCCGGCCGGTCCGGTCGTAGAGGGTGGCGGTGCCGACCGCGATGCCGTCGGCCGAAATATGGTCCTGCGCATGCAAACCCAGCTCCCGTCCCGCGGGGAGCCTGGTCAGGGTGAGGGTCACGTCGCTGTTGATATAGCCGACGCCCTCGGTGCCCCAGTGGCAGACCAGATTCGTGGTGTCGGCCAGGAACGCCGCGCGCTGGAACGGCGTGATCGGCTCGCCCTCGACCAGCGGCGGCAGGTTCTGCCAGACCGATTTGCGTTCCTCGTTCTGTGCGGCGGCGAAGTCACCGGACCAGTCACCGTCACCGCATTTGAACAGCGGTGGCTGACCGGTGGGCGCGTCCAGCCGCCGGTCGGGCACCGGCAAACTCTGCTCGGCCTGCCAGATCCGGCCCGGAGGTTGTTGTGCGACGGCCAGATACATCACCGACGCCCGCACCCGCACCTCGTCCTGCTGGGTGATCCACGCATCGGCGACCCGCACCCGGGTGCCGGAGCGCACCACCGCACTGTGCACCGTGATCGGTTCGTTCCGCACCGGGCGGAACAGATCGGCGGTGAGGCGGGCGGGAACGAAACCCGATCCTGGGCAATGGGTTTCCAATTCTCGCGCCAGCAGACCGCAGATCGCGGGTCCGGCTACGTGATCGGGTGACCATTTGCTCACCGCGAAATCGCCCGCGACGAATCCCCGTTCGTCGCGGCTGAAGAATGCCATCATCACCTCGGCCCTTCCGTTCCCGGCCCACCCGAATTAGAACACGTTATAGGACGTTGTCCGGAGGGTGGTCACCGGTTCGGATGTTGCCGCCGGTAGCCGAATGTCAGCAACTGTCGTCACCTAGGATCGGATCATGAGTCGATGGGAACCCAATGCGCGTGGCCGGCTGTCGGCCGCGGCCCTCGAGCTGTACACCGAGCGTGGGTTCGACGAGACCACGGTGGCCGAGATCGCGGAACGGGCGGGCCTCACCGAACGCACCTTCTTCCGGCATTTCGCCGATAAACGGGAGGTGCTCTTCGGCGGGCAGGACCTGCTGAGCAGCGCGATCGCGGACGCGGTGGCCGCCGCTCCCGCCGATGCTGACCCGATGGCGACGGCGATCGCGGCGATGCAGGCGGCCGGTGCGCGAATTCCGGATCTGCCGGTGTGGCAACGGCAGCGGCGCGCGGTGATCGCGGCCAATCCCGGACTTCAGGAGCGTGAACTCCGGAAAATGGCCGTCCTGGGTGGCGAGCTCGTCGACGCGCTGCGGGCCGCGGGCGCTTCGGAGGCCGTCGCGACCCTGTGCGCCCGGCTCGCCGTGACCGTCTTCGGCATCGCCTTCGACCGGTGGCTCGACGGTTCCTCCACGCGCGAATTGTCACACGTTATAGCCGAGGTATACGCAGAGCTCAGGGACGCCGTCGGCGCCGGAGGAGCGGTCTCGGGCGGGTGACCCGGGGTGACGGGCGGCACAGAATGTGCATAAGGTGACGGGGAACGACACGTCCAGCCCGACCGATGGAGAACGACGTTGAAGACCAGACTGGGCTGCCCCTGCGGTGAACAGATCGTCGGCACCGACGAAGACGACCTCGTCGAGAAGACGCAGAAGCATCTGGCCGAGAACCACCCCGGCCACGACTACTCGCGCGACGAAATCCTCTTCCTCGCCTACTGATCGTCCGTATCGGCGGCCAGGTAGCGCATCGGCGCGTAGTTCGCCCAGCCGGACTCCGGCCAGTTGAACCAGCCCGCCGAGGCGCCGGTCCCGCCGTCGGGATGCAGGGTCGTTCCCGTCAGATAGGCCGACAACGCCGAGGCGAGGAACACCACGCACCCCGAGACGTCGCCGACCTCACCGGCTCGGCCCAGTGGAATGGCCACCCGCACGCCGCGCGGATCGGTCATCGCGGCGTCGCCGTGCGGCATCCGGCGCAGATTCGGGGTCGGCACATAGTCCGGCGCCACATTGTTGACGCGAATGCCGTCGGGGGCGAGCTCGATCGCGAGCGTACGGGCGAACTGTTCGACCGCGGCCTTCGCCGCCGAGTACACCGCGAAACCCGGTGCCGCCCGGTGTGCCTCGATCGTGGTGATGTTGACGATGCTGCCGCCGCGGCCACCCGCCCGGATCCGCGGCACGGCCAGCGCGCACGCGTGCAGCACGTGGGTGAGATTGCTGCGCAGCAGCGCGTCCCAGCCCTTGGGCCGAGTGTCGGTGAACGCGGCACGGAAGGTGCCGCCGACGACGTTGACGAGAATGTCGAGCCGGCCCCACCGCGCCTCGGCCGCGTCGAACACCTCGGCCAGCCGGTCGGGATCACGAACGTCGCCGTGGACGACGACGGCGTCGCATCCCTGCGCGGCCAGGGCCGACCGCATGTGCTCGACGGCGTCGGCATCGATGTCGATGATCGCCGGGTGCACCCCGTTGGCGGCCAGGTCGGTGGCGATCGCCCGCCCGAGACCGCCTGCGCCGCCGGTGATCACGGCGACCGTGCCGGCCAGTCCCGCGCGTTGTTCGAACCAGCCCATGGTCACCGCAGATAGGTGGCGCCGAAGGCGTCGAGGAAGTCGGTGGTCGCCGCGTGATCGGCGGTGCGGCTGGACACCACGATCCACGTGACGCCCGCCTTCTCCAGTCCGGCGAAGGACTCGAGATGACGGTCGGCCGCCGCCGGATCGAGCAGATCCGAGTCGTGGTAGGAGTACAGCACGTCGAGATCGCCACTGCGCCCGGCGGATTCGGCACGCGTGCGCACCTCGGCGATCTGTGCGGCCAGCTCGGTGTGTGATCCGAGCGCGGGTGTCCGGGCCGTCGTGCTGAGTGCGGCGCCGCCGGACATCGGCATCCAGCCCTGGGCGCGGTTCGCGGCGCGACGGCGGCTGGCGGCGGAATTGCCGCCGATCCAGATCGGGATCGGATCCTGCACCGGTCGCGGCCGGGCGATCACCTCCCGGGCATCGAAATGCCGCCCGCGGTAGCTGAACGGTTCGCCGCGCCAATGCAGCGGCAGCACCTCGAGCGCCTCGTCGAACAGGGCGTTGCGTTCCTCGAAATCGACTCCCAGCGCGTGGAATTCGCTCTTCTGATAGCCCGCGCCCAGACCGAGGACGAGCCGGCCGCCGGAGAGCTTGTCGACCGTCGCGGCGGCCTTCGCCAGCAGCAGCGGATTGCGATAGGGCGCGACCGCCAGATAGGTGAGAAGCCGCAGCCGTTCGGTCGCGGCCGCCACGTAGCCGAGCGCAACCAGCGAATCCAGCGTCTGATGTCCACCGTTGTTCAGCCATCGCGCTCCGGGGATCGGGTGTTCGCTCAGGGACAGGCCGTCGAACCCGCACCGCTCGGCGGTGATCGCGACCTCGCGCAGCGGGCCGGCGTCGAGGACGTCGCCATCGGGTCCGCCGGTCTCCGGATAGTGGAAGATGAAACGCAGGCTCACCTACTGAGAGTATCATTCTCGCGAATAAGAAATTCAATTCTCCGCCCGCTGTGGACGGTACGGGAGACTGCCGATGAACGCCGCGCCGATGACCCCGGGCCGCTACGCCGAACGCTGTCCCGATCGGCCCGCGATCGTGATGGGCGAGAGCGGGGAGACGGTGACCTACGCGCAGCTGGAACAGCGGTCGCGCGCCGGCGCGCAGGCTTTGCGACGGCGCGGTCTCGCGGTCGGCGGCCATCTCGCGATTCTGGCCGAGAACACCCGCTCCTTTCTCGAAATCGCCTGGGCCGCACAGCGTTGCGGGCTGTACTACACGGCGATCAACCGGCATCTGCGGGCGAGTGAGGTGCAGTACATCCTCGACGACTGCGGCGCGACCGCGCTGGTGACCACGGCGGCGCAGGCCGAGGTGGTGGCCGGGCTGGATCTGCGCCGGATCGCGGTGAAGATCTGCGCGGCAGGCGATCTGGACGGTTTCGAACGCTACGCCGACCTGCTCGCCGCCGAATCCGGCGCCCGGCTGCCGGACGAATGCGAGGGCCGGGAGATGCTGTATTCCGGCGGCACCACCGGACGTCCGAAGGGAGTGCGCAAACCGCTGCCCGCGACGCCGCTGGGCGATCCGCAGGCTCCACCCGTGCAGATCGCGCGCGGTCTGCTCACCGCGGGTGCTCGCGAGGACGCGGTCTACCTCTCGCCCGCCCCGCTGTATCACGCCGCGCCGCTGGTGTTCGCGATGTCGTGGCAGCGACTCGGCGCCACCGTGGTGGTGATGGAACGGTTCGATCCGCGCCGCTGCCTGGAACTGATCGAACGCCACCGGGTGACCCACACCCAGATGGTGCCGACGATGTTCGTGCGGATGTTGCGGCTACCCGAAGCCGAGCGGCGCCGATACGACGTGTCGAGCCTGGTGGATGTGGTGCATTCCGCGGCGCCCTGCCCCGTGCCGGTCAAGCGGCAGATGATCGACTGGCTGGGCCCGATCGTCAACGAGTACTACTCGGGCACCGAGGATATCGGCAACACCTACATCGGAGCGCGGGACTGGCTGACGCATCCCGGATCGGTCGGCCGCCCGGCGCAGCCCTGTCATATCGTCGGCCTGGACGGGCAACCGGTGGCGGTGGGTGAGACCGGGGTCGTGTATTTCGAGGGCGGGCGGCCGTTCGACTATCACAACGATCCCGAGCGCACGGCCGCCGCGACCGGACCGAACGGATGGCGCACCCTCGGCGATATCGGCCGCCTCGACGAGGACGGCTTCCTGTATCTGACCGACCGGCTCTCGCACATGATCGTGTCCGGCGGTGTGAACATCTACCCGCAGGAGGCCGAGAACGTGCTCGCTGCCCATCCCGCGGTGCTCGACGTCGCGGTCATCGGCGTGCCCGACCCGGAGATGGGGGAGGCGGTGAAAGCCGTGGTGCAGCCGGTGGATTCGGCCTCCGCGGGCCCGGCGCTGGCTGCCGAACTGATCGCCCGGTGCCACGCCGAACTCGCCGGGTACAAATGCCCGCGCAACGTGGACTTCACCACCGAGCTGCCCCGGGACCCGAACGGCAAACTGTACAAACGACCACTGCGGCAACAGTATTGGGACGGCCACGCCGGCCGGGTCATCTGAGCCGCTCGCGCATCTGCTCTCGGCCTCGCTCGATCACCCGCGCCCCGTACTCGGCCATGCGGGCGGTGCCGGGAGACCAGGTTTCGGCCATGACACCTTCGAGCAGCTGTGCGCGACGCCCGTCCTCCTCGGCCAGAGCACGGTAGTGCCGCAACAGCCGGGTCCGGGCCTCGCTGTCACCCGCCAGCAGGTCGGCCGCGAGGGTCCGTGTGAACGGAAGCAAGTCCTCATGGGGCACAACATGATTGACCAGCCCGTAGGCGAGTGCGTACTCGGCGGTGAGGAAATTGCCCGTCAGCGACAGTTCGACCGCCCGGCGCCAGCCGACCGTCCGGGTAAGTCCGACCGTGACCCCGCCACCGGGCATCATGCCCATCCGGGCGTGCGTGTCGGCGAACCGGGCTCGTTCGGAGGCGACGAGGAAGGTGCACTGCAGCGCCAGTTCCAGCCCGCCCGCGACACATGCGCCGTTGATCGCGCCGATGACCGGTACGTCGATCACCGGCAGGAAGCGGAACAGGCCGTCGGGTCCGCGCCCGGGACCCGATCCGGGGGAACGGACGGGTGCGGGCCCGGACGCGGCCGCGCCGATATCGATCCCCGCGCAGAAGGCGGGATCGGCGCCGGTGAGAACGACCGCGCCGACATCGGAATTCGCGCCCGCGGCGGCGACCGCATCCCATACCGCGTCCATCAGCGCGCGGTTGAGCGCGTTGCGGACCGCCGGGCGGTGCAGTGTCACCGTCGCGACGCCGTCCGCATGCTCCACCGTGACCACGGGTTCGGTCATCGCCCGCTCCGTTCGAATAGAAACATCACTATCTTCAATGAAGAATAATCTTCTCATCTCGAAGGGCGGCGAACCTGTGCGAATCGACACCACGATCGGTGCGTTGGACGACGCCGCGGCGCGGGTTCGCGCACTCGAACATCTCGGCTTCGACGGAATCTGGGCGGGCGAGATGAACGGCGACCCGTTCCTGTCCTTGGCCGTCGCAGCCCAGTGCAGTGAACGCATCGGCCTGGGCACTTCCGTCGCCGTGGCGCTCGCTCGTTCACCGATGACCGTCGCCTATGCCGCCGACGATCTGCAACGCTTCTCCGGCGGCCGCCTGCGCCTGGGCCTCGGTTCGCAGGTGCGCGCGCATATCGAGCGCCGCTTCGCGATGCCGGCCGATCGTCCGGCCGCGCGGATGCGCGAATACGTACTGGCGCTGCGGGCGGTCTGGGCGCACTGGCACCAGGGAGCGGAGCTGGCATTCGAGGGCGAATTCACCCGCCACACCCTGATGCCGCGCGACTTCGTCCCGCCCGCACACGAATTCGGCCCGCCGCCGATTCTGCTCGCGGGTGTCGGCCCGGCCATGACTCGGGTCGCGGCCGAGGTCGCCGACGGATTCATCTGTCACGGTTTCACCACCGCACGCTGGATCCGCGAACGCACGCTGCCCGCGCTCGGCGCCGCCGCGAAACGCGACGACTTCGAGGTCGTCGCCACACCTTTCGTCGTCACGGGCACCGACGAGCAGATCGAACGCGGTATCGCCACGCTGCGGCGCCGGCTGGCCTTCTACGCCTCCACGCCGGCCTATCGTCCGCTGCTCGATCTGCACGGCTGGGGCGAGGTGAATGCGGAACTGACCGCACTGTCGAAAGCCGGGCGCTGGGATCGGAGGGCGGAGTTGATCACCGACGATATGGTCGACGCCTTCGCCGTCGTCGCCGCGGTGCGCGAGCTGCCGGAGCGGCTCGCGGCGCGTTTCGGTGGCCTGCTCACCCGGCTCTCGTTCGCGCCGCCGCGCGATATGCCGGCCGACGAGGTCGCCGATCTGGTCCGGCGAGTCCGCCGGGCCTGCGACGCCTGACGGATCAGTCCGGGCGCGGCCATGGCCGGCCGTCGAGACGTTCGATATCGGTGTTGAGCCGGCGCAGATAGGTCGCGAATTCCGCGACATCGGCGGCGGGCCAGGTGTGCAGCACACGGTCCAGGCTCGTGACCGTGGCGGACACGGTCTCCTCCAGCCGGCGGGCGCCGGCCTCGGTGACCCGGAATTTGCGGGCCAGACCGCCGTCCGGATCGGCGATGCGGTCCACCAGCCCGGCGCGTACCAGGGCCGCTGTCTGCCGGTTGAGTGTGGAGGTGTCGAGGCCGAAGGCGGCGCTGAGCTGTCCGATCGACATCGGCCCCTGTATTGTCAGCCGGCTCAGCAGGACGTAGGCGCTGCGCTCGAGACCGCACCGATCGCGCCGTGTCATCTGATAGCGGCTGAGCAGCATGGTTTCGAATTCGACCGCGGCGACGGGTCGTTCCATATCGCCCTCCTCTCGTGCGCGACCGAGACGGGTATCACAGGCCGCGCGGGTAACCGGGTCCCCGATATGCATGATACATTGCGTGTGCATAATACATATCGCAGGAGTGGGTAAGGGAGATGTGGACATGACCAAGCCGGACGCCGACCGGTCGAGCTCGATCGTCGGGGTGCTGGCATTCGCCGGAATCATCGCCTCGGTCATGCAGACCCTCGTGATTCCGTTGATCGCGCAGTTCCCGCAATTACTGCATACGACACCGTCGAATGCCTCGTGGATCGTGACCGCGACGCTGCTGGTCGCGGCGGTGACCACCCCGGTTGCCGGCCGCCTCGGCGATCTCTACGGCAAGCGCCGCATCCTGCTGCTGTCCACGATTCCGCTGATCGCGGGGTCGATCGTGTGCGCGCTGTCGGCCTCGGTGCTGCCGATGATCATCGGGCGCGGCCTGCAGGGGATGGGTGTGGGCATCATCCCGCTCGGCATCAGCGTGATGCGTGACGTGCTGCCCGCCGAAAAGCTGGGCTCGGCGGTGGCGTTGCTGAGCGCCTCGCTGGGAATCGGTGGCGCACTGGGTCTTCCGATCTCGGCGGCGGTCGCCGAACATTCGAACTGGCGGGTGCTGTTCTGGGGCGCCGCGGTGCTGAGCGCGCTGATCGCCGCCGCGGTGTGGATCGCGGTTCCGGAGTCCGCGGTGCGCGGCAGCGGTGGGTTCGACTACGCCGGAGCGGTCGGCCTCGGCGCCGGGCTGGTGGCGTTGCTGCTCGCGGTGTCCAAGGGCGGGACCTGGGGCTGGGGCAGCGCCACCACCGTCGGACTGTTCGCCGCCGCCGCGGTGGTGCTGCTGATCTGGGGCTGGTGGGAGCTGCGGATCGGCGATCCGCTGGTCGATCTGCGGGTCACGGCCCGGCCGCCGGTGCTGCTCACCAATGCCGCCTCGGTGGTGATCGGTATCGCGATGTACTCGTCGTCGCTGATCGTGCCGCAGTTGCTGCAGTTGCCGACCGAAACCGGGTACGGGCTGGGGCAATCCATGATGGCGATGGGTCTGTGGATGGCCCCCTCGGGCCTGATGATGATGGCGATCTCGCCGCTGGGCGCCCGGCTCTCGGCGGCCCGCGGGCCCAAGGTCACGCTCACGGCCGGTGCGCTGGTGATCGCGGCCGGGTACGGCCTCACCACGGCACTGATGGGCTCGACCTGGGGCTTGCTGGTGGCGATCTGCGTAATCAACGGCGGCGTCGGGCTGGCCTACGGTGCGATGCCCGCGCTGATAATGTCGTCGGTGCCGCTGTCGGAAACCGCGTCCGCCAACAGCTTCAACACCCTCATGCGGTCGATCGGCACCTCGGTGTCGGCCGCGGTGATCGGTGTGGTGCTGGCCCAGATGAGCATGGACTTCCACGGCCACAGCGTGCCGACGGAGGGCGGTTTCCGGACCGGCCTGTTCATCGGCTGCGGGGTCGCCCTGCTGGCCGCGGCGCTGGCCTCGGTCATCCCGGTGCGGCGCCCGAACGCGCCCGCCACCACCGCCGAGGTCGCCGAACCGGTCGCGGCCCGGGCCTGAGGCGGGCGGTCGGCCGGGTCAGCCGGCCGACCATCCGCCGTCCACCGGGACCACCGCGCCGTTGATGAACGAGGCGGCGTCGGAGGCGAGGAAGACGGCGACCTCGGCCATCTGTTCGGGTTCGGCGATACCGCGCATCAGCGACATCACCGGCTGTAGCCGGGTCACCCCGTCGAGATCCCACTCCGGGGTCGGCCCGGCGATACCGGTCATCGTCGGACCGGGCAGGATCGCATTACATCGGATGCCGTCCCCGGCATGGATCCAGGCCACATTGCGGGTCAGCCCCACCACTCCGTGTTTGGCGGCGGTGTAGGCGATTCCCGCTGCGCCACCGCGGATTCCGGCCTCCGAGGCGGTGTTGACGATCGAACCGATGCCCTGGTCGAGCATATGAGGCAGGACCGCCCGGGTCATGAGGAAGGTGCCGGTGAGGTTGACCGCGACCGTGCGTTCCCAGGTGGTCACCGGGGTGTCGGCCGGCAGTGCCATCTTGTCCATGATCCCGGCGTTGTTGCACAGCACGTCGATCCGGCCGAAGGTGTCCATCGCGGTGCGGGTGGCGCGGGCGACGTCGATTTCGTCGGAGATGTCCACGACTACCGGAATCGCGGCCGCGCCGATCTCCGCGGCGGTACCCTGGGCGCCGTCGGAACTGATATCGGCGGCCACGACCATGGCGCCGCATTTGGCGAATGCGATGGCCATGGCCCGCCCGATTCCGGAGCCGGCACCCGTGACGATGGCCACCCGGTTGTGAAAGTTGCTGGTGCTCAACGGTGTTCCCTCCTCGGTGCGCTGCGGGCCCGCCGGCACGTGTCGACGTCGCCGTTTCAACCGGACATCACTGTCCGGTTGGTAGTGTAGGCCGGTGACCGAGCAGCGTCGAGTAAATCGTGGACCCGGTGCGGCCGCCGCCAATCGAGCGGCTCTGATCGCCGCCGCCCGCGAGGTGTTCGCCGAATCGGGTTTCGAGGCTCCGCTGAATCTGATCGCCCGCCGCGCGGGCGTCGGGCAGGGGAGTTTGTACCGGCACTTCGCCGACCGGGAATCGCTCGCGCTGGCGGTCTTCGAGGACAATGTGGTGGGCCTGGAAGCCTATGCGGCACAGTCGGATACCGGACTGGATCAGCTCCTGGAGCGCATCGTGGACCAGGTGGTGACCTCGATCGCGTTCGTCGAACTGATCGATCCGTCGCTGACCGACGGGCGGCTGGTGCGGATGAGCAGCCGGGTGGCGGCACTGCTGGGCGATCATCTCGACGCCGCCCGCGCGTGCGGCCGGGTTCGCGCCGATCTGACGTGTCAAGACCTCATGCTCGCGCTGGCGATGCTGGCGGCGCTGCTGGCGCGGGCCGGGGCGCAGGAGCGCCGGGGGCTGGCCGCCCGCGGGTGGTCGCTGATCCAGCAGGGGTTGCGAGCATGATCGGCACCCGCCGGGCCGGAGGTGAGGCGCAGGCGGGCCGTGGGAAGGATGCCGCGTCCGCGTGACAGGTCGCGGAGCTGGGTTGCGATCAGCGGGTGGTGCCTTGCGGGGCGGCGTTGTCGTCTCGTCCGAAGGGCGCGGCGGAGATGGCGGCGTCGAGTACGCCGAGGGTGCCGCCGAGTTCGGTGGTGAGGGTACGGACCACCGCGACGTCCTTGCGCAGGAATTCGCCGACCGCACCGCCGAATTCGGCCACCGATCTCTTCGCGGCGATGCTGGTCACCACGCGTCCGGAGGAACTGGCGTGGGGGAGTGCCGACAGCAGTGCCGCCTCCGTGACGCCCAACTGGCCGGCCAGCCGCACCGCCGCGGCGACCAGTCCCGCCTGTGCCGCGAACAGGGCGTTGTTGACGAGCTTCACCCGCTGTCCCGCGCCGAGCGCGCCGACGCGCAGGATCGGGTCGGCATAGCACGACAGCACCGGCCGCAGATCGGCGGCCGTGTCCTCGTCGGCGCCGACGAAGACCGTCAGCGCACCCGCGGCGATATCATGTGGGCCGCCGCTGACGGGCGCGTCGGCCACCCGCACCGCATGCGGAACCGCCTGTGCCGCAACGGCGACCGCGGTGCGTGGATCGCCGGTGGTGTGCAGGGCCAGGATCGATCCGGGTGCCATGGCCGCGGGCAGGTCACCGTCGAGACAGACCTCGCGCACCTGATCGTCGGAGAACACGCACACCAGTACGGCGTAGGCGCCCTCGGCGGCCGCGGCGGCGGTGTCCACCGCGCGAGCGCCCGCCTCTGTCACCGCAGTACGAACATCGTTGCGCCGCACCGCGACCCGGACGTCGTGCCCGGCTGCGGCGAGCCGCCGCACCATCGGCAGGCCCATCCGCCCGGCGCCGACGAATCCGATCCGCATCCCGGTCACCGCTGGTGATTCATCAGCGCCAGGGTGGCGTCCGCGGCGGTGAGGACGACGCCGGGCTCGGCCCCCGCCGCATCGGCCAGGCTCGCGACCAGGGAGACGTCCTTGCGCAGCAGCGCACCCGCGTACTGGGCGAGCCGGTCGAGACTCACTCCGGCATCGACGATGCGCCCCAGCGCGAAACTGTTGGCGGTGCCGTGCGCGATCACCTCGCCCAGCCGGGCCGGGTCCACACCCAGGCCGGCGCCCAGCGTGAAGGTGCTCATCGCGGTCGCGAGGTTGGCGGTGAACAGCAGATTGTTGAGCAGTTTGGTGACCTGACCGGAGCCGACGTCGCCGAGATGCACCACCGGGTCGGCGTAGCTGTCGAATACGGGGCGGCAGCGTTGCACCACCTCGGCGTCACCACCGGCCATCACGAGCAGCCGCCCGGCCTCCGCGGCCGGTCCGCCGCCGCTGACCGGCGCGTCGATCAGCGAAACACCGTGCACAGCGGCGGTTTTCGCCAGGTCGCGGCAGGTGTCGGGATGTACGGTGCTGTGCACGGCCACCACACCGCCCGCGGACATGCCCGCCAGCACGCCGTGTTCGCCGGTGAGGACCTCGCGCACGTCGTCGTCGCCGACCACGCAGACACAGACCAGATCGCTGCCGGCGCCCAGTGTCGCCGGAGTTTCGGCGGTCGCCGCGCCGGTATCCGCGAACGCCTCCAGGGTGGCGGCCCGGCGGGCCCACAGCGTGGTCGGATGCCCGGCCGCGATGATGCGCCGCGCCATGGGGCCGCCCTGGCTGCCCAATCCGATGAATCCGACTCGCATATCCGCACCTCTTCCGTCGAATGCCGCTGTCACGCTGTGGGTTCCGGTTGCTGCGCGGGAGCCGGCGCCGGACGCCAGAAGGTCGCCAGCAGCCCGGCCGTCGCGATCACCGCCACCCCGGCCGCGATCGCACCACCGGCCCAGCCGACGACCTCGATATCGGTGGCGTGGTCGAGCGAGAACCGTCCCGGGCCGAGCATGGCCGTCGCCAACGCGGTGACCGCGAGCACGAGGACGTACTCGTAGCCCTCCTTGAATACGAAGAATCCGTTCGGGCGATGCGCCAGCAGCCCCGCGACCAGCATCACCGAGATGATCGCCGCACACGCCAGCGGCGTGAACAGGCCCACGATCAGCAGTGCGCCCGCGCCGATTTCGGTGACCACACTCAGCCAGGCCTGCAGAATGCCGTTGCGCAAGCCCAGTCCGGCGAACCAGCGGGCTGTTCCGTCGATGCGGCCGCCGCCGCGCCAATGGTTGTAGCCGTGCGCGATCATCGTCGCGCCGATCACCAGGCGCACCAGGAACAGCGCCGTGTCGGATGCGTGCACGCCTCACCTCACCTTCCGGGCCGGAACGGTTCGGGCCCATCGAATTGATCCGGGAGACAGTCGAAACCATCTTTCGCGGCCAGCAGGCATTCCTCCGCGAAACCCAGCACTCCCAGGTGGTATGCGCGAGCGGAACGTCCGACGCTGAGGTTGTGGCCACTGCCGGGCTGGCGGTTGAGTACCACTCGCGACGCCGCGGTGAACGTGGCGCCGACCTGTGTCATCGCGTCGGAATCGTTGCGCCACACCCGCTCGTGATCGCCGAGGGTGAAGCGAACCGGAATGCGTATCCGGGCGGCCAGGGCCGGAAATTCGGTATCGGCCCAATCCGTGACCGCGGCGGCCTCGAGCCGCGGGCCGACGGCGGCGAGCGCCGCACCGCCGACCACATCCGGCGGATACAGCGAAGCGGGCCGCCACAGCAGGTCGGCGAGTCCGCGCGGTCGCTCGACCGGCCCCCGCGGCCCCATCAATACCTGCCGGGCAGCCGCAGCGAATTCCCGTCCGGTACCGGCCAATTCGATACCCAGCAACGCGCCGCCCCGAGAGTCGGCGGCCATCCGCAATGCCAGTTCACACCCGGCGGAATGGGCGATCACGAAGGTGCCCGCGCCCCGGCCGGCATCCGGAACCAGCTGCGTGACAGCGGAATACATCAGGTCGACACGACGCTGCGGATCCCAGAGCCGGTCCGTGAACGGTGCCGACGCGCCGTAACCGGGCCGGTCCAGAGCCAGTACGGTGAAGCCGAGCTCCGCCGCGACGCGCAGCAGCGACAACTCGGGGTGGCCCGGACAGTCGAAATAGGCGGCGGTCGTCGCGCCCCCGTGCAACGCGATCAGCACCGCACGGGGCTCGCGCGCCCGCAGCAACAGTCCCGACACGGCGATCCCGTCCGCCTCGGTCACCACCTGCTCGGGGACGCCCGGCGGTTCGAGCCCGCCTGCCCGGTGGCCGGCGATTCCCCGCTCGGACGATGCCGCCGGTACGAGGGCTGCGGATCGCGGCGCTTCCACGGTCATCGCTCGCTCCGCAGCAACAGCACGCCACTGGGCGTGAGCCCGCCGCTGCTGGTGACCGCCACCCGGGCGCCGGCGACCTGACGCGGCCCGCATTCACCGCGCAGCTGGGCCACCGCCTCGTGGATCAGGCCCATACCGTGGGTGCGTCCGTGCGAGAGCTGCCCGCCGTGCGTGTTGAGCGGCAGAATGCCGTCGCGCGCGATGTTTTTCCCGCCGTCGAGGAAGTCCTTGGCCTCGCCGATCTTGCAGAATCCCAGCGCTTCGATCCAGGACAGGCAGTTGAAGCTGAAGCCGTCGTAGAGTTCGGCGACGTCGACGTCCTCGGGGCGCAGTTCGGTGCGCGACCACAGATGTGCCGACTGACCGAGCACCTGCGGCTCGTGGGTGAGGGTACTCTGATCCCATTCCACCCGCTCCAGGATCTGGGTGCCCACGGCCTCCACGTAGACGGGCGGTTCGGCCAGGTCGGCGGCGGTCTCGACGGCCGAGACGATCACCGCCACCGCGCCGTCACAGGGCACGTCGCAGTCGTAGAGGCCGAACGGACTGGTCACCGGCCGCGCCGACAGATAGTCCTCCATCGTGAGCGGATCCCGGTACACCGCAGTGGGATTCAGTGCGGCATTGGCGCGCTGGTTCAGCGCGATCCAGCCCAGCGTCTCCTTGGTCGTGCCGTAGCGGTGGAAGTGCCGTTGCGCGTTCTGGGCGAGGGTGTGCGCCGCCGAGGTCGCGCCGAACGGCAACTGCCAGCTGGTGGTGCGGCTGCCGCCCAGCGGTGCCGTCGAGCCGGTGCGGATCAATTCGTTGTAGGTGGCCTCCCACACCGTCCGGAAGCACAGTACGTGCCGTGCCAGCCCGCCCGCGACGGCCAGCATCGCCGCGATCACGGAGCCACCGGGACCGAAGGTTTCGATGCCGCCGTTGTACCAGGTCGGCCGCAGACCCAGCGCCGATTCGAGCGCGGTCACCCCGCCCTCACCGAATCCGCCCACATTCCCGCCGCCCGGATACGAGGAGAGCCCGTCGATATCGGCCATGGTGAGTCCGGCATCGGCGACGGCACGCTCGCACGCCTGCACGGTCAGCGCCAGGGGAGGCACCATCAGCCGCCGTCCGATATCGGACATCCCGATGCCGGTCAGCGCCACCCGGTCCTCGAATTTGGCGGTGGAGACGCGGGGCCGCACATGCTCGGCGAAGCGATCCGGGTCGATGTCGTCGGCAGGCAGCGGCGCCGGTTCCGGCTGCTCGGCCGTGGGCCGGAACAGTGGAAGCCACACGTCCTCGTGCTGTTCGAACACCACCTCCATCCGCATGCCCAGCACCAGATCGGTGGCCTCGCAGCCGATGACGGTGGTGGTCAGCCGAATTCGCGGATCCTCCACCAGTGCGACCTGACCGACCACGTACGGTGGCGGTAGCCCGGGCAATCCGAACCGCTGGTTGTGCGTGAAGCCGATGAGCGTCGCCGCACCGGAGACCTCCCGCACCCCCATCTCGGTGCCGTGGCAATAGCGGCACACCGGCTGCGGCGGATGGATCAGCTCGGTACAGGTCCGGCACTCCTGGATCCGCAGCCGATCGTCGGCGCCGGCGGTCCAGAAGAACTCGTTCTGCGCGGTGAGCTGCGGTAGCGGCCGCCCGGACGCGGTGGTCACCTCACGCCTCCTGCTTGTCGGTGCGATCTGCGACTGTGCGCGCGGATCAGTGGATGTCGGCCTGTGCCTTGCGTGCGGTCACCGGCGCCGCGAGCTGCTGCTCGTCGCAGATCGCCTGCAACTTCTCCAGCGTCGCGTCGAGTCCCTCGCCCAGGCGCGGGCCGGGGGTGAACGTCGCCGGCAGATGCCGCATGCCCTGGATGACGGCGATGGTGTCGTAATGCACCGTGGTTTCGGGGTCGCAGCGGTAGTCCGGCATCCGGTCCAGCACCGCCAGCAGCATCCGCTTGAACACCGTGCGGGCCACATTCGAGCCGATGCAACGATGGATGCCGAGCCCGAAGCTGTAGTGCCGGTTGCGATGCCGATCCAGGACGATCTCGTTCGGATCCTCGAAGACGGCGGGATCGCGGTTGGCCATCGCCCACGACAGCCACAGCCGGTCGCCCTCGGCGAACCGCGTGCCGACCACCTCGCAGTCCTCGGCGATGGTGCGGCCGTCACCCGGGGCGGGTGTGTAGTACCGCAGGAATTCCTCGGTCGCCGAATCGAGCAGGGTTTCGCGTTCCCGGCTGAGGGTTTCGCGCTCGTCCGGATGCTCCGACAACCATTCCAGCGAATGCGCGGTGAGCGCGGTCGTGGTGTCGAAACCGCCGCCGATGATCAACGCGAGCATGCCGAGCATCTCGAGATCGGGCAGCTGAGTGCCGTTGACCGTGGCCCGCGCCACCGCGTCGATCATGCCGGGCCGCGGGTTCTCCTTGATCTCGATCAGGTTGTTGAGCAGATCCAGGCCCATTTCCCGATGCATCGCGGTGATCCGCTCGATATCCGGGGAATCGGGCGGGGTGTAGACCGCGGCATGGACCGGTTCGTTGTAGACCGTCCACTTCTTCAGCGGAATGCCGAGCATCGCCAAGGTGAGTACGGCGGGAACGATATTGGCCAGATCGTCGACGAAATCGATGCGGCCGGATTCGATCTTCTCGTCGATCGCCGCCCGCACGACCTCGTCGATGAACGGAATCCAGCGATTGACCGCCGCCGGGGACAGATACGGATTGAGCGCCGACCGCAATTCGCGATGTTCGGGCTCGTCCATCTCTAGGATCCCGCCCCGGATGGCGGCGGCGCGGGGCGGCTTCGGAATCGAAATCCCCTGGTAGCCACGGCGTTCCCCGGCGGGGTCGTGATCGTTGGACACATGGGGGCAGCGGGCGAGCTCGAAGACCTCGCGATTACCGGCGGCGACCCAGTGGCCGCCGTGGGTATCCGACCAGGCGATCGGGCAGTTCTGCTGCATGTCCTGGGTGATGGACAGGAAATTGTCGCGATATTCGGGGGCGTACCGGTCGAACGAGTACTGCGGTTGTTTCCGCTCCTCGTCCGCCGGTCCGGCCTCGCTGATGTTCTCGGCGGTCACGGCGTTCCTCTCAGGTGATGGTGATCGCTCGTTCCGGGCACGACTGGGCGGCCTCGCGGACCTGTTCCTCCTGATCGGGAGGAACGTCCTCGCTGACCGCCGAGGAGTGGCCGTCGATTTCACTGAGTACGAACGACTTCGGAGCGACCATGGCGCACAGGGTGTGTCCCTGGCAGCGCTCCGGATCTACGCGCACCTTCACGGTTTCTCCCCTTAGATGTGATAGTCGTACCACTTGAGGTATCCGCCGGCGTCCACTCGCATCTGCATGCCGGTGACGTAGCGGGATTCGTCCGAGGCCAGGAACAGCACCATGTTGCTGGTGTCCTCCGGTTCGATCCACGGCACCGGCATGGCCTGCTGCACATGGAACGCGGGCTGCGCGTCCTGCAGGGTCGGCTTCTCGAGGTCGGGCCGGAAGGAGCGATACATCGGCTCGCTCCGCAACATGTCGGTATTGCAGTTGGTCGGGTGGATGACATTGGCGCGGATGTTGCGCGCGGCGATATGAGTCGCCAGCTCGTGCATGTACATCGACAGTCCGCGCTTGGCGACCATATAGGCGATGCCGCCGGGATCCTTACCGGGCTGGTCGACCTTGGCCACATCCATCAGCGCCGCGGTCGAGCCGGTGGCGATGATCGAGGCGCCGGTGTCCAGATACGGCAGTGCGGCGTGCACGGTGTTGATCACGCCGATCAGGTTGGTGTCGATGACGTCGGTCCAGGCCTGCCACTGCGGTTCGCCCTTCATCCCGGCGATACCGGCCTGGGCCACCACGACATCCAGATGCCCCAGTTCGTCGACGCCGCGTTTCACCGCGTCCCGCAGAGCGGCGATATCGCGGACGTCGGCCTGGACGGCGACGATCCGGCGGCCGGTCTTCTCCACCAGTCGTTCGGTTTCCTCGAGGTCTTCCGGCCGCGCCATCGCATAGCCGATGGTCTCGATGTCCCGGCAGATGTCGACGGCGATGATGTCGGCGCCCTCGGACGCCAGTTTCACCGCATGACTGCGGCCCTGTCCTCGTGCGGCACCGGTGACGAGGGCGACTTTGCCTTCCACGCGTCCCACTGGTGGTCCTTTCGGTTGTGTTGTGCCTCAGCGCGTTTCGCGCCGGTTACGTGTTGCGGCCGCCGTTGACGCCGAGGATCTGGCCGGTGATGTAGCCGGCCTCCTCGGAGACGAGGAACGCGCAGGCGGCGGCGATGTCCTCGGGCCGGCCGACCCGGCGGACCGGGGTGCGGGCGATGTGGTCGTCGATCGTTCCGCCGAGCAGCTGTGCCTGTTCGGTCTTGCGCAGCATCGGGGTATCGATGAATCCGGGTGGGACCGCGTTCACGGTGATGCCTTCGGGGCCGAGTTCCAGTGCCAGCGATTTCGTGAGCCCGTTGACCGCCGACTTCGCCGAGACGTAGTGCGACATGAACGGTTGCCCGGAATGGGTGCTGGAGGAGGAGATGTTGACGATCCGGCCCCACTGCGCGGCGCGCATATCGGGCAGGACGGCCTGGATGGTGTGGAAGACGCCGTGCAGGTTCACCGCGATGGTGCGCTCCCACTGTTCGAAGCTCAGATTCGCGAACCGGCGATAGCCCTCCGCGCCGGCGGAGTTCACCAGTACCGTCACCGGGCCCAGCTGCTCGCGGATCGCGGTGAGCGCGGCGTCGATCTGGGCGCGGTCGGTGACGTCGGCGGTGTGGTCGAATTCGGAGTCGCCGGGCTTGATGTCGAGGGTGGCGACCCGAAAACCGTCGGCGCGCAACCGGTTCGCCACCGCCAGGCCGATCCCGGATCCTCCGCCGGTCACCACCGCTGTTCTCACGCCCACGGTTCGGCTCCGGCGATCGTGGTGCGGTGCAGTTCGCGTTCGGAGGTCGCGTCGTAGGGCAGGGCGCGGTGCAGGATGCCGGTGTTGTCCCACACCACCAGATCACCGACCGACCAGTCGTGGGTGTAGGCGAAGCGCGGCTGGGTCGACCATTCCAGCAGTTCGTCGAGGAGCTTGCGGCTCTCGACCGGATCCATGCCCACGATGTGGTCGGCGGTGGCGCCGATGACCAGGGACCGGCGGCCGTCGCGGCGCTGCCACACCAATGATGTTTCGTGCGTGGGCAATTGGCGCCAGTCGGCGACCTGCTCGGGGGTCGGGTCGGGGTGTACGAGCCGCTGGGAGGCCTCGAAGCTGTGCACCACGCGCAGACTGTCGTAGCGCTTGCGTTCGGCTTCCGACAGTCCTTCGTAGGCGGCGTAGGTGCTGGCGAACTGGGTGCCGCCGCCTTCCATCGCCACATGCCGCGCGGTCAGTACCGTCGCCTTGGCCGGCACGTCGTTGGTGGTGTCGTCGATATGCCAGAAGAAGGTGCCCTCGAGATATTTCGCGGCTCGATTCTTCTCGGGATTCAGTGTGATGGTGAAGATTTCGCGGCCGCCGGGGGCGAGTACGGTGCCCAGCCGGCGGCAGAACGCCAGCTGGGCCTCGTCGTCGAGATGCAGTCCGCGGACCACCAGGACGCCACGCCACTTCAGGGCCTCGGTGCACCGGCTGATCACCGTGTCGTCGTGCAGATCCTCGACCCCGGTGACCTCCACTCCGATGGTGGGGTTCAGCGCCGTCGTCTCAACCACAAGAATCTCCCTTCCAATTGTGAGAACCGTACTCTCGCTCGACGTTTCTCCGCAAGGTTTCCCTGGATTCGGGCTCGTTCCGGATGCTGTGAGGCAGTCGAGGTGATCGGTGGGACGTGTTCGGCCATTGCTGGGGCCGAGCCGCTCGGATACATTATTCTCCATTGTTGAGAATGGAATTTCCATAGAACGAGGAGACGGGATGCCACAGGGCAACGCGACGGCCGGCGACGGGCGCGCCGTCACCAGACGAATGCTGATCGACGGTGAACTCGTCGCGGGGGAGCGCAGTTTCGCCTCACTCAACCCGGCCACCGGAGAGGTCTACGGTTACGCGCCCGAGGCGAGCATCGCCGATACCGAGGCGGCGATCGCGGCCGCGCGCCGGGCCTTCGACACCACCGACTGGTCCACCGACACCGAATTTCGCGCGCACTGCCTCGAGCAGTTCTACGCGGCACTGCGCGCCAACGTCGAAGACCTGCGCGAGCTGACCATCGCCGAGGTCGGCGCGACCCGGATGATGACGCACGCCAATCAGCTCGAGACGCCGTTCGAAATCGTGAACTACTTCGCCGGCCTCACCCGCACCTACCCCCGCACCGAGGATCTGGGCGAGGTGGAGGACCGCGGCCGGACGCACCGCCGCTGGGTGGAGCGCGAGGCCTCCGGTGTGGTCGCGGCCATCGCGGCCTACAACTACCCGCATCAGCTGGCGCTGGCGAAACTGGCCCCGGCGCTGGCGGCCGGCTGCACCGTGGTGCTCAAGGGCGCGCCCGACACGCCACTGGCCACACTCGCGCTCGGCGAGGTGATCGCTCAGCACACCGACATCCCCGCGGGCGTGGTGAACGTGCTGTCCGGATCGGATATCGAGGTCGGCAAAACCCTGACCACCCATCGCGATGTCGACGTCGTCAGCTTCACCGGGTCCACCGCGGTCGGGCGCCAGATCATGTCGGCGGCAGGCGATTCGCTCAAACGGGTCTTCCTGGAACTGGGCGGTAAATCCGCGATGGTCGTGCTCGACGACGCCGATTTCGGCACCGCCGCGATGTTCGGCGCCTTCAGCATCTGCAGCCACGCCGGGCAGGGCTGTGCCATCACCACGCGCATGTTGGTGCCGCGCGAGCGCCACGACGAGGTGGCCGAGATGGTCGCCGGATTCATGTCCAAGGTCAGCTACGGCGATCCGGGCGATCCGAAAAACTATATGGGCCCGCTGATTTCGGAACGCCAGCGCGACAAGGTGCACGGCCTCGTGCAGCGCGCGGTGGAGGCCGGCGCGAAACTGGTGTACGGCGGGGAGAAGGTCGACCCCGGCTACTTCTACACCCCCACCCTGCTCGCGGGAGTCGACCCGGACAGCGAGATCGCCCAGGAAGAGGTCTTCGGGCCGGTGCTGGCCCTGATCCCGTTCGACGACGACGAGGACGCGGTCCGCATCGCCAACAACTCCGTCTACGGGCTCTCGGGCGGCGTGTTCTCCGCCGACGAGGACCGGGCGCTGGCGGTGGCGCGGCGCATCCGCACCGGAACGATGAGTATCAACGGCGGCAACTACTTTCACCCCGATGTCCCCCTTCGGCGGCTACAAACAGTCGGGCATCGGCCGTGAGATGGGCGTGGCCGGCATCGAGGAGTTCCTCGAACAGAAGTCCTTCGCCGCGGTGGTGGCCTGATGAGCGGCGGCAAACCCCTGGACGGCATCCGCGTCCTCGAGGTCGCGATGTACGGGTTCGTTCCCTCGGCCGGCGCGGTACTGGCCGAATGGGGTGCGGACGTGGTGAAGGTGGAGCACGCCCGCACCGGTGATCCGCAGCGCGGGTTGCGCCAGATCGGCCGGTTGAAGGTCGAGGGCGATCCGAACCCCAATATCGAGCACGCCAATCGCGGCAAACGCAGTGTCGGACTGGATATGTCGGTCCCCGCGGGGCGCGAGGTGATCTACGAGCTGGCGAAGACGGCCGATGTGTTCCTCACCAGTTTCCTGCCGCAGGCGCGCGCCAAATTCGGTATCGATGTCGACGACATCCGCGCGGTGAAGCCGGATATCGTCTACGCGCGCGGCAGCGCGCTGGGACCGCGCGGCGAGGAATCGACCAAGGGCGGCTTCGATATGACCGCCTTCTGGTGCCGGGGGTCGGTCGCCGCGACCATCACCCCGGAGGGGATGGACGGCCTGATCTCCCCGCCCGGTCCGGCCTTCGGCGACACCATCTCCGGAACGAATCTCGCCGGCGGCATCGCGGCGGCGCTGCTGAAACGTGAACGGACCGGCGAACCGTCGGTGGTCGACGTCTCGCTGCTGGGCAGTGGTCTGTGGTCCATGGGCCACACCATCGCGCTGTCGGCACATCTGCGGCAGCCGTTGATCGCGCCCGCGCCCGGATCGCACGGGGCGCCGACCAATCCGCTGTCGGGGCTCTACGAAACCGCCGACGGCCGCTATCTCTCGCTGGTCATGTTGCAGCCCACCAAGTTCTGGGCCGACGTCATGCGCCATATCGATCGCCCGGAGCTGGCCGACGATCCGCGCTTCGCCACCGCGGAGTCGATCGCCGCCAACACCGAAGCGGGCGTGGCGATTCTGCGCGAGGCGATCCGGCAGCGCACCCTCGCCGAATGGACCGAGAAGCTGGCGACCCTGGCCGGGCCGTGGGCGCCGGTGCAGGACAGCCTGCAGGTCGGCTCCGATCCGCAGATCCGCGCCAACGACTACCTGGTGCAGGTCGGCAGCCTCGAAATGGTCGCCAACCCGGTGCAATTCGATCTCACCGCACCCGATACCGGACCCGGGCCGGAATTCGCGGCGCACACCGAGGAAGTGCTGCTGGAGCTGGGATTGGACTGGGATCGCATCATCGCGCTCAAAACCGCCGGCGCCATCACGTAGTTCCCGCAGGAAGGCTGACGGTATGCCCTGTGTCGCATCGATCGGAACCTATCTGCCCTGCTGGGGCGGACCTCGCGGCCGCGTGCCCGGCGCGGACGAGGATGCGGTGACGCTGGCGGTGGAGGCCGGGCGCGCCGCCCTGTCGGGCGCCCCGCGCGCGACCGCCTACGTCGAGCGCGTCATCGTGGTGAGCCGCGATCTGCCGCTGCTGGAGAGCAGCAATGCCGCGGTGCTGCTGGCCGGTCTGGGTCTGGATCCCGAACTCGAGGTGATCGAACGGCTCGGCGGCGCGCCCGCGACACTCGACGCGCTCAGCTCCGCCCGCCCGCGAACGCTGATCCTCGGCGTCGACCTGGATCCGGCCGGGGCGGCGGCGGCCCTGGTCGCCGAGCGCGGACTGGCGGTGCGGACCGCGGCCCGGGTGGCGCGCAGTCTGCCGGTACGCACCCGCAACGCCACCGGTGACGTCCACGACTACGGCGATCCGCGGCTGCTGCACGAGCGGGGCCTGCTGGCCTCACTGGCCGCGGCGTGGGTGGATACGCCGGTGATCGTGGCGGGCGTCGACCACGCGCAGGCGGCGCACCTGTGCGTCGGTGATCCGCCGCGACTGCCGACGACGGGGGCCGGGTCGAGCCTGTTCGCCCTTGCGGCACTGGCCGACTGGGGACAGACGGGTCTGCTGGTCGGGGTCGAGCAGGCCAGTCTGTCGGGGGTCACGGTGTCGGCGGGGCCGGTGCGGGTGTATCGGCGGGAACCGGCGGTGCGAGCCGAGCCGGAGGCGGTCGCGGTGCCGGGTGCCGATATCCCGATCTCGCTGGCCGCCTACGAGCGCGCCTTCGAGGCCAAGGTGCGCTGGGAGGCCGGTCGCCACCCGGGCCGCGACGAGCTGGATTTTCCGCCGCGCTACCGCCTCGGCGAGGACGGCCGGCTCAGCACCGATTACACGCTGGTTCCCCTGCCGCGCACCGGAACCGTGTACACCGGGGTGACGGTCCACGTGCCGGTGCCCGGGCTGCGGACACCGTATTCGCTGGTGATCGTCGAACTCGACGAGGTGGACGTGCGGGCACTGGTGAAGGTCACCGGAACCGACCCCGGCACGGTCCGCATCGGCGATCGCGGGCGCATGGTGCTGCGCCGGGTCGCGGTGCGCTCGGGAGTGCCAGACTACGGGTACGCGTTCGAGCCGGATATGGAGGCGGCATGAGACACAATCGCGCAGCGCTCGTGGCGCCGACGGGGGTGCGGGTGCTCCCGCAGGATACGGAGGCGGCATGAGACGGGTGGCATTGGTCGGTGCCGGGATGACGCCGTTCGCCGAGCATTTCGCGCTCGGTATCAAGGATCTGCTGCCGATGGCCTTCGCCGAATGCGCGGCGTCGGTGGACAAGGGCATCGCGAAAGCCGACCTGCAGGCGGCGTGGTTCGGCGCGATGGGCACCCCGGACGGATTCCCCTCGGGCATCCTCGCCGACGTCCTCGGCGTGCCGGACCTCCCGGTGACGCGGATCGAAAACTCCTGTGCCACCGGCAATGACGCGGTGCGCAACGCGCTGTTCGGCATCGCCTCCGGTGCCTACGATGTGGCGCTGGTGATCGGCGCGGACAAACTCCGCGAAACCGCCTCCAAGGACATGCTGTGGGAGTGGGAGGCGATGACCCGCGATATGGCGTGGGACTACCCCCTGGGGCTGATCGCGCCGGCCGGCTTCGCTCTGCACGTCGCCCGCTACCTGCACGAATCTCCGGCCGGCCGGGAACATCTGGGCATGATCGCGGTGAAGAACCACCGTCACGGCGTGTCGAATCCCAAGGCGCGCTTGCGTTTCGAGATCTCGCTGGAACAAGCCCTCGCGGCCCCGGCGGTGGTGGATCCGTTCGGCGTGTACGACTGCGCCCCGCAGAGCGACGGTGCCGCCGCGCTGATCCTCGCCGCCGAGGACGCGGTCGACCGCTACACCGATCGGCCGGTCTGGATCAGGGGAGTGGGCCTGGGCCTGGATTCGGTGATGCACCAGCACAAACGGGATATGACCACATTCCCGGCGACGGTGCGCGCCGCGAAACAGGCCTTCGCGATGGCGGGGCTGACCCCGGCCGATATCGATGTCGCGGAGGTGCACGACTTCTTCACCGGCATCGAGCTGATCAGCTACGAGGACCTCGGTTTCGCCGACCGCTTCGAGGCCTGCAAACTGGTCGACACGGGCGCGACCAGCGTAGGCGGGGCGCTGCCGGTGAATCCGAGCGGCGGGTTGAAATCCAAGGGCCATCCACCGGGTGCGACCGGTGTGGCGCAGTGCGTGGAGTTGTTCGAGCAGTTGCGCGGCCACGCCGTCAACCAGGTCGACGGGGCGCGAATCGGGTTGGCGCACAACCTCGGCGGTCCCACGGCCGTGTCGGCGGTGACGATTCTGGAGGGTCCCCACGGCTGAGATGTCCGCGCGCTGCGAATCCGAGGTGGTCGCGCTCGTCACCGGGCGCGTGGCCCGGCGGCGTGTCGTATTGGATTGGGCCGCACACTATGTCGGCCGCGACGGGACCGTGCACGTCGTCTGTGACGGGACGCTGGCTCCGGCGCTGGTGAGTTCGATCATGGTCGGCATGTTCGTCGACGCCGAACAGGTCGAACATGCCGATTTCGCGCAGACCGCGATGCTGCTGTCGCCGCACGGCTGCAACTGGACGTGGCAGCATCTGCCCTTCGGCGCCGTCGGGCACGCGGTGGCCCTCGCACGGCGCAAGAACCTGCTCGCGGTGGTGCCCGCGCGGTCGCAGCTCCTCCGGCCGCCCTCGGTCCGGATCGTCTGCCCCCGGTGAATGTTAGCTGCGCTACCCGGCAATCGGCCGCTGTGAGACACCTGTCCGGACTATAGTTTCGTTTCGGGTGTGAGAAGGAGATCGCGATGGACTTGTCTCTCGTAGCGCCGGAACTGCGCGGACCCGCGCGCTGGTTGCCGCCGCTGGCGATCGGCCGCCGCTGGGCATTACGCCTCGTGCGCCTGGCCGCCGCCCACCGGCCCGCCCGGCGAGTGGCGGGCGTGCGGATCGAGCATCTCGCGGCCGGCCGCGTACCGCTGCGGATCTATCGCCCCACCGCTGCACCTTCGCCGGTCGCGGTGTTGTGGATTCACGGCGGTGGCTACGTCCTCGGCAGCCCGGTTCAGGACGACACCTTCTGCTCGATCACCGCCCGCGACCTCGGTGTCACGATCGTCTCGGTCGACTACCGCCTCGCGCCCGAACATCCCTTCCCGGCTCCCCTGCAGGACTGTTGGATCGCTTGGATGTGGTTGCAGCGCAATGCCTTCCGATTCGGAATCGAGCCGGCCCGGGTGGTGCTCGGCGGACAGAGCGCCGGCGGCGGACTGGCCGCCTGCCTGTGCCAGCGCCTCGTCGCCGACGGCGGCTCCCGCCCCGCCGCCCTCTGGCTGAACGCACCGATGCTCGACGACCGCACCGCCGCCCGCCGCGACCTGGACGCCCTGCGGCACCTCGGCTGGACCAACGACAACAACCGCTACGGCTGGAGCAGCTACCTCGCCACTTCACCCGGCGCCACCGACGTGCCCGAATTCGCCGTAGCCGCCCGCCGCGACGACCTCACCGGCACCCCGCCCACCTGGATCGGCGTCGGCACCATCGACCTGTTCCACGACGAGGACGTGGCCTATGCGGAGCGTCTTCGCGCGGCGGGCGTGGAGGTGGAGCTCGACATCGTGCCGGGCGCGCCGCACGGTTTCGACAGTTGGGCGCCGGGGGCGGGCCTCGCGCGGGAATTCCACGCACGGGCGCGCCGGTGGCTGGCTACGACGATGGGGATGAGGGTTCACGAGCGCGCGCATCCCTGATCGTCGTCTCTGCGACCACGGTGCGTGACGATGCTCGTGCCGGGTGAAGAAATCGTGCAAACCTCCCCGATTTTTGCGGGATTTCGGCCTGTGTGCGGAGGTTTGCACGATCAGTTCAGCCGCCGGGACCACGGCGGTGCGCGACAGCAGCGTGCCTCCTGGGACAGCGATGCTCGCACCGCGACCGGCCGCGACCTGCCGATCAGCATCGACGCCGCCGTCATCGATTACGTTCCGGCGCAGCGGTTGTCGTGGTGAGGGTGTAGAAAGTGGCGATGGCGGAGGACGACTGGGACGAAGACGAGTACGTCGAACTGCTGGCGCAGGAACGTCGGCGCTATGCCTGGGTCATGGAACGATACGGTGGCCGCACGGCGGCGGAAGCCGGCGCCGAAGCCTCGAGGTTCTACTTCTACGAGGAGCCCGACCGTCCAAGTCGAGGATTGGTCTTCCACGACGAGGCGTGGCATTGGGCGATGCGGCACCTGTACGACCTGTACTGGATTTCCCACCCCGAGTTGACCGATCCGCCCGCCGCTGCTGTGAAGATCGTCTGCGGAGACGAGATCGAGCCGAAGGTACCCGTATGCGAGTGGTGGAGGGCAGTGAATCGGTGGCCTGTCTTCGCTTCCGAGCAGGCCCGCGACGACCCGGTACACCAGATCAGCGGGCGGCGGTCGGAGTGGGCCGTTCCGATCGGGAAAGAAGTGGGTGCATGCGCCCGGGACCCGTTCGGGCAATTCGGCCGATAGCTGCTCGTCCGCTGTGCGAAAAGTTGAACCTGTTGTCCGCCATAGGGTGCCGAACGGCCTGGCCGAGCCTGTGGCGTCCGAGTCGCGCATGATTGCTTCCCCTCTCCGGTGTTGGCCCTGGTAGGCACCCACCGCCGAGGCGTCTTCACCCGGCGGCGAGGCCGCATCGAGCTTCACATCGTCCGAAAGGGGTCGACAATGGCACTTTGCCGGGGTGGTCTCCGGAAGTGACACTGCGAAGACGTTGCACTGCTTAGTATTCCAGCTTCAGAAGTCCGGCCAGGCCGCGCATCTCCATGGTCAGAGTGCGTCGCTTAGCGATGATCCGACTGAGTAAGTCACGCGCCATTCTTTGCTCGACGAGCCAGGGCTGGGCCTCGCGCGACAGCGTCGTCAAGACCTCGAATGCCGCGTCGTAGTGCCGCAACTCCAGATGCGCCGAGGCGACATCGAGCAGATGGCGATTGCGGTTGTCCGAAGTGGGTCGTGGGTCGGGAGCGATATCGCGGGCGAGGCGCAGAGCGAGGTCCGGCCGGTCGGCGACGACGGCGTTCTCGACGCGCTTCATGGCGACGGTCGGTGGATCGAATGTCGTCCAGTATTGGTGATAGGGGGCTCTCTCAGGCCTGACGGCCACGGCGCCCGCGGCGGCCAGGCGCATCATGTCATCGGCCTCATCCGGGCGATTGTCGCGGATCGCGGCGGCGGATCCGCGCAGCAAAAGCCATCCCCAGGTGGATATCTCGCGGGTGGTCGCGACCGAGAGGCGCGGCTCGACGCGGTCGGCCCATTCGGTAGCGAGCCGGCGGACGGCATCGAATTGTCGTTCGACGATCAGCAACCAGCACAGAGTAATTACCGCCGAGGCGGCGTCGAGGACGTTCCCGGTCGACTCGGCATCTGCCAGCGACCGATCCAATGCTATGCGCGCGGCGGACAGTTGGCGGGTCTGCACCAACGCCGAGCCCGCGAGTTGCAACACCCGTGACCGCACCAACGGCGACGCCACCTGGGCATCCTCGATCAGTCGCGGCAGCACGTGAGCCAGCGCCTCGTAACGGTTGTCGTGATAGAGGCGCGTCCCGTCGGCAAGAGCGGCTTCCACGCCTCCGACAGGCATCGACTCCTCCACGGTCGAGTCCCGCATGGCCGCGAGTGCGTCTCGCGTCGGTTCCCACAGTGCGGAGTCGCCCCCGGATTCCGGTGCGCTGGGTGCGGGGCCGAGAAGTGCTGTCAGAGAACAACCGAGGGTGACGGCGAACCGCCGGAGTGTGTCGATGCGGGCGTCAGTACGCTCACCCTGCTCGATCTTCCGGATATACGACAACGAGACACCGGACAGCTCCGCGAGCTCCCGTTGCGTGAGCCCGCGCCGTTTGCGCAGGGATTGGAGCCGCTCCCCGAGGTCCATGTTTCAAGGCTAGCGGCGGCGGTGGGTGGCGTTGAAGCGCGCTTTCTTCTGGCGGTTACCGCAGGTGTTCATATCGCACCATTTCCGGGTGCGGCTCTGGCTGGTGTCGAAGAAGGCGGCGCGGCAGGTCGGCGAACCGCACAGGGCCAGTTTTCCGTCTCGTTCGCCTGAGATGATGTCGATCGCGTCGGCGGCGATGACGCCCAGTGCGTCTTCTACACAGGAGGGCGAACTGAGCCGCCATCGGCGATGGCCCTCGGACGTCAGGACAGCTGCGGCGCGGCCCTGAATACTGCGGTCGTTGATGATTCGGACAGCCGACGTGGGGAGCGCGTCGCCGATCGCGGCGGCTGTCGCGGCGGCGTGAATCGCTTCTCTCAGTTCCCGGGCGAGGTCGAGTTGGGCGGGGGTGCAGGAGTCCACGGCCAGGCCTGTCACCTCCAGCCAATCGACGAGTCGCTGCGGTGTGGGAATGCGTTCCACCGGATCGCCGTGACGCTCCGACAGGGTCCCCGTGAAGCTGGTCGCCAGCACGGTACCGAGGCGGAAATCGGGAAATCCAGCAGGCATGGAACCACCTTAGCTGGTTGCGGGCTGTCGCACCGCCATGTTAGAACCGTCTTAGCCGGTTCACGAACGCGGTAGCCGGTTCCGCGATGACCAGGAGGTCTCATGTCCGCACTCGGCCACCTCGATCCGATGTCCACGCCCGATGCCGTCGACGTACAACCTTTCGAAGCTCACGCCACCGATGCCGACCTCGACGACCTGCGAGCACGGCTGGCCGCCGCTCGGCTACCGGAGGCCGAGACGGTCTCCGGATCGCGTCGATGGGCGCAGGGAGTTCCTCTCGCCGACCTGGTCGATGTCGTGAACTACTGGGGAACCGAGTACGACTGGCGGACGTTCGAAGAACGCCTCGATCGAATCGGCCAGTACCGCACCACAATCGACGGTCTGGGAATCCACTTCCTGCACCGGCGATCCGCACGCGGGGATGCCACTCCTCTGATCCTGACCCACGGCTGGCCGGGCAGCATCGCCGAATTCATCGATGTCGTAGACGAATTGGCGGATCCGGAAGACGCCGCCGCGCCGGCGTTCCACGTCGTGGTCCCGTCACTTCCGGGCTTCGGGTACAGCGATAGACCCGCCACCACCGGGTGGGGCACCGAGAAGATCGCGGCCGCATGGGTGGAACTGATGGAAAGGCTCGGCTACCGGAAGTTCCTGGCCCACGGCGGCGACTGGGGAGGCAATATCACCACGGTGCTCGGCGGCAGGTTCCCGGAACACGTACTCGGCATCCACTCCCTGTTCGCGGAAGCGCCGCCCGGGATGACAACGGACGGCTTGACCGCCACCGAACGCCGGTGGGCCGAGGAAACCCGTCATTTCTGGCGCCACCGCGCCGCATACGCGAAACAGCAGGCCACCCGGCCGCAGACCATCGGCTACTCGCTCGTCGACTCACCGGTCGGGCTCCTCGCCTGGATCCTCGACAAATTCGCCGAATGGAGCGACACCGAAGACAGTCCGTTCGAAACGATCTCGAAAGACCGCATTCTCGACGACGTCACCCTGTATTGGCTGACACGCACCGGCGCCTCCGCCGCCCGCATCTACTACGAAAGCCACAATTCGCTCGACCCCGACCTTCGAGTCGACGTCCCCTCGGCAATCACCATGTACCCCCACGACATCGAGAAGTCCCCGCGCCCTTGGGCGGAAAAGCGATACCGCCGAATCGTCCGATGGAACGCACCCGAATCCGGGGGGCATTTCCCCTCCCTGGAAGTTCCCGACTATTTCGTCAACGATCTGCGAGAAGGTCTCGCCGCGGTACTGGCCGCCCAGCGGTGAACCCGGCTGGTCGGTCCGGGATCCATGCCGACGATCTGGTGGTCGTGACCCACCGTCCGCTGTCCGAGGGGGCGCCGATGCCCGGGTACCTCTTCGTCGAGACCAGGCGTCATGTACCGACTTTGGCCGATTCGACCGACGATGAAGGTGCCGCTGTCGGGTGGGCCGTCCGTCGGTCTGTGCGAACGTCTTTCCGCACACTTCGTGCAGGGTGACGCGCTCCGGGCGGCTGGATCATCGGCATGACGTGCGGGGTATGTGGTTGTCATCATCCTGGCGGGCCCCGCACTCCAGCCCTGCTGACCGTAGCTCTCGCCGCTCGGAGGGATCCGGCATGTCGGCAATCTGCCAGCGTTCGAATAGGGGCGCTGCTGTTCTCGCTGGTCGCCGATGAGCCGCCTGGTCGCAGACGAGTCGTGGCCGCCCGGCCGCCGGGCCCTTGACACGGCGTCGGGCGTGGCGTTTGACTGGTGCATTACCTTCTGCTACCTCGCACGATGATTCGGAGAGGTTGACGTATGCAGCGCATCGGGTTGGCGGGTCTCGGTCGTCGGCGGGGAGCGAACTGCCGCGGAATGGGCATGGTGGCGGCACTGGTCGGGCTCTGCATCGTCTCGTTGGGGGTGGCTCAGACGGCGACGGGCGAACCGGGGGCAAACGCTGCCGACACCGGGTTCGCTGTTCCCTTCTCCGGTGCGCCGGGATATGAGCAGGTGGCGCCGACGCAGATGGTGCGCCCGGATCAGTTGAATCAGCCGCTCGGGGAGGCGGCGGCGGATCGGGTCGCCGCGCAGATCGGGCTGGATCGCGCGGATGCGTTGAGCGATCAGCAGTATCAGGATCTGAGCTCCGGTGGGGGTGTCGGCGGTGACCGTGACGCGGCGAATGTGATCAATGCGTGCGTCGACATCCTCGCCAATACGGTCGGTCGCCCGATCTATTCCGATGTCGCCGGGCAACGCACGCCCTCGACTCTGGGCAGCTACGGGCTGTATGTGAATCCGGGCGGCATGTTGGAGAGCCCGGCCAACGCGGATGCGCCGACACGGCAGGTGAACACTCTGATCGCGCCCGGCGGATATATCGGTAACTGGTTGCGGGACAACGGTGCGACTCGGAGTCTGGTCGCGCTGTACCGATCGGCCTATACGGTGCAGGCGGCCTACGGATTTGTGGCGCAACAGATTTCGGGTGCGGCCCAGCTGGTCACCAATACCAAGGGAAATGTGAGCACCGTGGTCGGCATGTCGATGGCGCCGCCGCTGTGGATCGTGAACTTCGCCCTGATCTACATTTTGAAGCCCTCGCTGGCGGCCGCGATGCCCGCCTACTGGGCACCCATCCCAGGGCCCGTGGTCGACGCCGTCAAGGCGAGTCCGACCGGACAGGTCCCGTTCGCGGAGTACGCCTCCTATTTCCGGTGATGCGCGAAGGCGGTCGGCACGTGGTGATTCCCCGCGGCCCGGCAATCCCGGCCGCGGTTAGAGTCGGGGCATGAGTAGCGAACCGCTTGCACTGCCCGCGGCCGGGTGGCCGGACTGGCTCGGCGATTACGTCCGCGACCGGCTGCGGACGGCGGCGGACACGCTCGAGCAGTTGAAGGCCGCTACCCCGGACGGCACCGCGGATGTGCTCGCACTGTGGAACGACGCCGATATCGCACTTCGCGGGGCCGATTCGGCCGCGCACCTGTTCGCCGAAGTCCACCCCGATCCCGAGGTACGCCGGCTGGCCGAGGACCTGGTGCAAGACATCGACCGAGCCAGGACCGAGCGAGATCTCGACCGCGCCCTCTACGACATCGTCGCCGCCACCGACTCCTCGAACCTCGACGAGGTGTCGGCGCGCATGCGCGAGCACGTCCTGCGCGATTTCCGGCGCAGCGGTGTGGACCGCGACGAGGGAACCCGGGATCGGCTGCGGGAGATCTCCGAGCGGCTCACCGTGCTCGAACAGCAATTCGGCCGGGCCATCCGTGAAGACGTCCGTTCGATCCGGGTATCACCCGCCACACTCGAGGGACTGCCCGCGGATTTCGTCACCGCGCATCCGCCCGCGGCGGACGGACTGGTCACGATCACCACCGACTACCCGGACTATCTGCCGGTCCGTACCTACGCCCGGGATGCCGATGCCCGCCGCGCCCTCACCGTGGAGTTCGAAAGCCGCGGCTGGCCCGCCAACGACGCTGTGCTGCACGAGATTCTGGATCTTCGGGCCGAGAAGGCCCGGCTGCTCGGCTTCGACAGCTGGCCCGATTACGACGCCGACGTGAAGATGATCGGCAGCGGCCACGCCATCGCCGATTTCATCGAACGCATCGCGAGCGCCGCCGACGCCGCGGGCCGGCGCGACCTCGAGACGCTGCTCGCTCGCCGCCGCGAGGACGAGCCCACCGCCACCGGCATCGACCGATCCGAAGTCGGCTACTACACCGAACTCGTGCGCCGCGAACAGTACGACGTCGACGCCCGGGAGGTGCGCCGCTACTTCGATTTCCCGCGTGTGCGGGCGGGTCTGCTCGAGGTTACCGGCCGCCTGTTCGGACTGGAGTACCGGCCCGTCGACGTCCCGCGCTGGCACGAGGACGTCGCCGTCTACGACGTCTACGCCGACGGTGAGCGACGCGGGCGGATCTATCTGGATCTGCATCCCCGCGAGGGCAAATACAAGCACGCCGCGCAATTCGACCTCGTCGGCGGTGTCGCCGGGAAGCTGCTGCCCGAGGGCGTGCTGGTGTGCAACTTCTCTCGCGGACTGATGGAACACCAGCATGTCGTCACGCTGTTCCACGAATTCGGGCACCTGATCCACCATGTCGTGGGCGGGCATCAGCACTGGGCACGCTTCTCCGGTGTCGCCACCGAATGGGATTTCGTCGAGGCCCCGTCGCAGATGCTGGAGGAATGGGCCTGGGACGCAACGATTCTCGCCACCTTCGCCGTCGACGAGACCGGTGCGCCCATCCCGGCCGAACTGGTGGAGCGCATGCGGGCCGCGAAGGATTTCGGTAAGGGCATCTCGGTCCTCACGCAGGTCGGCTACACCGAGATCTCCTATCTGCTGCACCAGGACCGACCGGCCGACCACGACCCGGTCGTCATCGACGCCGTGACGCGGCACAGTGGAATAGCCGAGGTGCCGCAGACCCATTTCCAGGCGTCGTTCGGGCATCTGGCCGGCTATACCTCGGCGTATTACACCTACCTGTGGAGTCTGGTGATCGCGAAGGATCTGTTCTCCGCGTTCGACGCCGGCGATCTGTTCGATCCCGTTGTGGCGCAACGGTATCGCGACAGCATCCTCGCGCCGGGTGGTTCCCGCGACGCGGCCGATTCGGTGGCGGACTTCCTCGGCCGCCCGTTCACCTTCGACGCCTTCGCGGCCTGGCTGGACCGTGCGCCCACGCCTCATACGCCGGCGTAACCGGGAAGCGGTCCCGCAAGTCCCCGGCGCAGCCCGGCGGCGACGGTCCGCCCTATTTGTGCGTCCAATCGGGTTGCAGCAGATCCGCCACCCGGCTTTCGCGGCCGAGAAGTACGACATCGCGGAATTGCAGCAGAATGGCGCCGGTCGGTGCGTGGATCGTCATCGAGTCGCCGATCCTGAGCTGCAGCAGCCGGGAGCCGTCCGGCCGGTCGACCCAGTGCGGCACGTCGTCGGCCGCGAGCCGGTCGAGCGGCACGAAATGCACGGCATGCACCTCGTCGTCGTTGGGGTAGAGGGCGCCGGGATCGTCGAGCGCGACGACGATCGGGGTGATCGCGAAACCGGACGCGGCCGGAAAGTCGTCGAGCCGGCCCAGGACATCGGTGGGCGGGGCGACCAGGCCGATTTCCTCGTGCAATTCGCGCAATCCCGCCGCGACCGCGGTCTCGTCGCCGTCGACCCGGCCCCCGGGCAACGCCCACTGCCCCGCGTTGCGTCCGCGATAGGCGCGTTTGATCACGACCACGCACGGCTGACCGTCGTGTTCCAGTACACACAGCACAACGCTCGCGCGTCGCATTCCGGGCACGTCCGCGACCGTTCGATACTCGAACTCGCGCAAGCGGGCCGCGGCGAGTTCCCGGAAATCCTGCACACTCATACCTCGATGGTGGCAGTACCGGCCCCGGCCGGATCCGCCCGCCCCGCACCGACGGCGACCGATGCGCGCGGCTACCCGCTCGCCGACTCGGTGCGCAGGTGCGTGCGTGCCCATTGCTCGAAGCTGGTGAGGGGGATGCCGAGGGCGGTGGCGTAGTCGGGGCGACCGGGCTGGCCGGCCACATTCAGCCATTCGAGTGCGGCGCCCATGGGCGGCATACCGGCCGCGACAGCCTGCGCCACGGTCATATTCGGAGCCTGCAACGGAATGCCGAGCGCGCGGGACAGGGTCGCGGCGATCTCGGTCATCGGCAGGTAGTCGCCGGCCAATTCGAGTTCGACCCGGTCGAATCGTTCCGGGTCGGTGAGCGCCGCCGCGGCCGCACGGCCGATGTCGTCGACCGCGACCAGCGACAGCCGGGTCTGCGGCGCCAGCACACTCACCAGACCGCCGTCGACTCCGCGCGGAAACATGTACCGCATGGACGGCAGGAAATTCTCCATGAATGTGCCCGGCTTCACCAAGGTCCAGCGCGCGAATCCGGCCGCGCGCACCGCATCCTGAACTGCGGCCTTGGCCGTCAGGGAGTCCTCGACGGCCCACCGGCCGGGGGCCCAGCCGGGAACATCGGTGTGCTGACCGGCTCCGGTCACCGAGGTGTGCACGAACTGATCGACCCCCGCGATCCGTGCGCCGTCGACGAGAGTGACGCCCTGGGCGACCTCACCGTCGAAATCGAAGCCCGCATCGGTGAGCGCGGGCATCTGCACGGAGAACACCGCGCGGGCGCCGTCGGCCGCGCGGATCACCGACTCGCGGTCGTGCAGATCGCCGGTGACCAGCTCGGCTCCCAGCGATTCGATGTCCTTGGCGCGGTCGGTGTTCCGGTCGCGCACCAGGGCGCGAACGCGGACTCCCGCCGCGAGTAGCGCGCGGGCGGTGGCGCCGCCTTGGCGGCCGGTGGCGCCGGTGACCAGGACGGGTGCGGAATCTGTGGACATGATGCACCTCTCGCTAAACGGCGGGGCCCGCCGTTTCTGTTTTCGGCTACGATATGGCGGGGCCCGCCGTTTAGCAACCCGGGAGGTGACGCGATGCCCGAACGCCGACGTGCCGATGCGCGGCGCAACTACGCGCTGGTGCTGGCCGTAGCCGAGAAGGAAGTCGCGGCGCACGGCGCCGGGGCGTCGCTCGAGCAGATCGCGCGCGTGGCGGGAGTCGGGTCGGCGACGGTGCGACGGCACTTTCCGACTCGCCGCGCGCTGCTGGAAGCAGTGTCGCGCACCCGGATCGACGCGCTGTGTGCCCGCGCGCACGAACTCGCCGACGCCGAGGACAGCCGCGGCGCACTGCTGGAATGGTTGCGCGACGTCGTCGCCTACTGTGTCGGCGCCCGCGGGCTGGCGGTCGCGTTGTCCTACGACAGCGCCGGAGCGGATCCGGTGCACGACAACAGCTGTGGGGCCGCGCTGGAGGAGGCGGGCGAGCCGTTGTTGCGCCGCGCCGCGCGGGAGGGCGTGGTCGCGACCACGTTCACGGTGGCGGACCTGATCACCCTGATCGTGGGGATCGCGCTGGCGACCGAACACGGCGCCGACCCCGGTGCCCAGGCGGACCGGCT
>NZ_BAFW01000380.1 GCF_000308535.1 Nocardia cerradoensis NBRC 101014
ATCGACGCGACCGGTGCGGCCGCCGGGAATCGCATCACGTTCCAGCACGGTGACTGTGCGGCCGCGGCCGGCCAGGTGCAGTGCCGCCGACAGTCCGGCCAGCCCTGCCCCGACTACGACGATATGGTCGCTGCGACCTGTGGTCGTGCGCATGGTCTTCCTCCTCAGGGGTGGCGGGTGACGCAGATGAGTCCCATGCCGTCGAGTACGCGGCGCATCGGTTCGGGCAGGGTCGCGCTCTCGGTGGCGTGCCGCGCCTCGCCGATGCGGTCGCTGATCATCGTCTCGATCCGGGCGGGCGCTCCGGAGGCGGTGATCAGGGCGCGCAGTCTGTCGGTGGCACCGGCGTCGACAACCGGTGCCGACAGCAGCGCGTCGAGTTCGCGGCGGGCGGCGGGTTCGGCGAGCTGGCGGGTGGCGATCACGACGGTGGTCGCCTTGTGCTGAGTCAGGTCTCCGTCACCGGGTTTGCCTGTGGCATCGACGCTTCCGAAGACTCCCAGCAGGTCGTCGCGCAGCTGGAACGCCTCGCCGACGGCGCGTCCGTACCGGCTCAGCGCCGACAGGGTCGCTTCGTCGCATCCGGCCATCGCCGCGCCGAGTTCGAGTGGCCGGCGCACGGTGTAGTTGCCGGATTTCGCACGGGCCAGGGCCAGTACCTGCCCGAAATCCGGTTCCGTGCGGACGTCGTTGAGCAGATCGCCGAACTGTCCCACCGCCAGCTCGATACGCATCGCGTCGAAGCGAGGCCACACGCGGTGGAGGCAATCGGGGCGTATTCCGCTGTCGCGCAGCATCTTGTCGGCCCAGACCAGGCAGATATCGCCGAGGAGCACGGCCGCCGACTCGCCGAAACGTGCGGCGTCGCCGGGCATTCGACGATCTCGGTGCGCGTCGGCGAAGGCGACGTGTCCGGTGGGCGCGCCGCGACGCAGCGCCGACTCGTCCATCACATCGTCCTGGATCAACGCGAAGGCGTGGACCAGTTCCAGCGCGGCGGCGGCGCGCAGCGCGGCGGCGTCCGGGGCCTCGCCACATAACCAGCCGATGTACATGAACGTCGATCGCAGGCATTTGCCGCCGGCCACGTATCGGCGTGCGATGTCGTCGACGGCGATCCCGTGGACGGCGCCGATCCGGTTCTCGCGCAGGAAGGCGTCCAGTTCGGTCAGCACTCGATCCCGCACCGCGGCACGCCATCGTGCGACCCCGTCCGCCACGTTCACCGGGTGATCGGCCAGAATCGTTGCGGGGGAACACAATCGGCGTGAATTGTCGATGGTGACGCTCACGTCCACTCCTCGGTTCGGTGGTGCGGCGATAGTGGTGCCGGCTGGTCTGCGGGGCGGGGATCGGGGCCGCGTTTTCCGGCCCGGCTGGGGATCCTCCCTCGACGCCCGAACCCAAGGCTACCGCAAACGATGCACAAATGATGCAGTGAAAACCGTATTCATCTGCCGTGCTGGACTGCGCGCCGCGAAGCCGTAGTGAGAGTCGGCGATCCACTCGTTCGAGGTAGGTCCAGTTCGGAAGAGTGTCGCTGCGATCAGATGCAAGCAAAGACGAGGATGCATCGTTTACGCATCGAATTGCGGGTATTCTGGCTGAGACGAACCAATCAGAGGAGGCCCTCATGTCTCGTTCTTCCGCGCGTCGCGCGCTGTTCGCTCTCGTCTCCGGCGGCGGTATCGCGTTGACCTCGGCCGCGCTGCTGGCCACGCCCGCCCAAGCCGACTCCACCAGCTGCCCGGCGCCGGGCGCCACATCGGTCGCCGACACGGGGGCCGACGCCGCGTGTTCGGCCACCAGTACCGGCGGGAGCGCGGCTGCCGCCTATGGCATCAACGGTACGGCCAGCGCGAACGCGGGGCCGACGAGTTTGTCGCTGGCCATCGCGCAGGGTGGTGGCACCGCCCGGTCCGCCTCGGGGCCGTGGTCGGGGCCCGCGGCGATCGCGGTCGGATCCGGCGCGACCGCCGACCTGTCCGGGGTACGGCCGGGACTTGCGATCGGCATCGCGGGGCCGGGCGCCACGGTCACCGTCTCCGGCGTCGGAACGCCGGTGTGTACCGGCGGCCCGGGCTTCGCGGGCGATTTCCAGACCTTCCAGGGCTGCCTGTCGATGCGGTGACCCCACAGCCACGCCACGATCCTCGTGCCGGTTCCGCACGGGCGTCGGGTGGGCTGGTAAACCGGCGTGACAGCGGCGCAAGTGTGAGCGATCGGGATCTCGGCGCGTAGTCTCGAACGCGGCAACCCGCCGGCGTCTGTGTCTGGTTGTGCCGGCTTCCCTCGAACTCCCGGGAGTCGATGTGGAACCACTGACCGAGCGGCTGCGCCGCGACCGCGCGGATCGGGCGAGCGCTGTCGCCGCCGCGCTGAGTGCCCGGAATGTCGACGCCGTGGCTGTCACCTGGGTCGACACCGGCGGCATCGTCCGGATGAAAGCCGTTCCGGTGGAACGGTTCTCGCATGCGGCGGCCTGGGGCATCGGGGCGTCACCGGTCTTCGACGCCTTCCTGGTCGACGACTCCATCCTGACCGAACACGTCGCCGGTGGCCCGACCGGTGACCTGCGGCTGTACCCCGATGTCGAGCGGGCCACCGCCGTGGCCGCGCTACCGGGCTGGGGATGGGCGCCGGCGGATCGTTACACGCAGAGTGGCACCCCGCATCCACGCGATTCGCGGTTGCTGCTGCGCCGTCTCGTCGCCGAACTGGCCGGCGACGGCTACGAATTGCGCACCGCGATCGAATTCGAATGGACGGTATCGCGCCCCGACCCGCTCGACCCGGACACCTTCAGGCCGGCCACGTCGGCGCCCGCCTACGGCATGGCCAGACTCGGCGAACTGGCCCCGTACCTGCGCGATGTGGTGACGAAAGTGCGCGACAGCGGCATCGGCGTCGAGCAGATCCATCCCGAATACGAGGTGGGCCAGTTCGAACTGTCGATCGCCTCCGCCGATCCCGTTCGCACCGCCGACAACGCCGTGCTGGTGCGCGAGGTCGTCCGGGCCGTCAGTCACGCGCACGGATTGCGGGCGACGTTCAGCCCGATGGTCGTGCCCGGTGTCGTCGGCAACGGTGGCCACGTCCACCTGAGCCTGTGGCGCGACGGTGTGAATCGGATGTGCGGCGGTCCCGGTCCGTTCGGCATCGGTGCGGAGGGGGAGCACTTCGCCGCCGGGATCCTGGACCATCTGCCCGCGCTGCTGGCCGTCGGCTGCCCGGCGGTGGCCGGCTATCTGCGATTGCAGCCCAGCCATTGGGCCGGGGTCTTCCGATGCTGGGGGTTGGAGAACCGCGAGGCCGCGCTTCGCTACATCACCGGAAGCGAGGGCGAACGCGACCGCGCGGCCAATATCGAGATCAAGACCTTCGACGCCGCCGCCAACCCCTACCTGGCATTGGCGGGCCTGCTGGCGGCGGGACGGGCGGGCCTGCGCGCGGGCGCGACCCTGCCCGAACCGGTCGCCGGCGATCCGGCTCGCCTCGACTCCGCCACCCGGTCGGCGCGCGGGATCACCCCGTTGCCCACCACGCTCGCGGACGCGGTGGCGGCTTTCGATGCCGACGAGGTGCTGTGGGCGGCATTCGGCGACGACCTCGCCGACACCATCGGAAGCGTCCGGCGCGGTGAGATCGCGCTGTTCGCCGAAGCTACGCCCGAGCAGATCACCGACGCGTGCCGGTGGAGGTACTGACCCGCGCGGTCGTCAGCTCGCCGCCGGCTCCGTACTTCCGGCTCGTTCGAGCAGTGAGCGCACGAACGCCAGATGGCCGGGCACCACGCCGAACCACACATCCGGCGCGCGCGTGCCGCGCATGGCCACGAAGGTCGACAGTGCGACCACGCCGTCGCGGATCTCGAGTGCCAGTTCGCCGTGGAAGCCGAGTCCCGAATCGGCCCGCAGCAGAAGGCATTCCGGTGCGGAGAAGGTGATGCGCCAGCCGCCGACCGTCTCGGGCGCGCCGGGGGTGAGGTCGAGTTGGATACCGGCCCACGCCGCACGCAATCGCGTCCGGACCTCCTCGGGGACGTCCTCCATGATCGTGCGGGCCCACTGCTCGGCGGTGCGGCCGGTGGCGGTGGGGGTTTCCAGTACGTGGCTGTCGATGTAGACGACGTCGTCCAGGGTGGTGAGGCTGAGCAGCTCGGCGGTGATGCCGCATTGGCGGACGCCGGGGGAGGTGTGCACGGACATGACGAGAACCTTCTGGTTTCGGTACTGCACGATAGATACAGAACAGTACTGTATCTATCGAAGGGTGATCTAATCAAGGGCGTAACGAGCCGGTCGAGAAGGAGGACGTGATGGCGCCACCGGTGCGAACTCCGCGGCGGGCGTGGGTCGACGCCGGACTCTCCGTGCTCGAGCATCAGGGCCCCGACGCGGTCCGGGTGGAGGCGCTGGCGGCGCAACTCGGCGTGACTCGCGGTGGTTTCTACCGGCAGTTCCGCTCCCGCGACGAACTACTCGAGGCGATGCTCGACGACTGGGAGCGCCGTGCCGTCGACGATGTGCGCGAAGAAGTCGAACGCGAGGGCGGCGACCCGAAGCGCAAGATCCGGCGGGCGGGCACGCTCACCTTCGCCCAGGATTTGACGCCGCTGGACCTCGCCATCCGGGCCTGGGCCCGGCGCGATCCGGACGTGGAGGCACGGCTGCGGAAAGTGGACAACGCCAGAATGGACTACCTGCGCACGCTCCTGCGGAACTCCGGCGTCGCCTCCGAGGACGTGGAAGCGGTTGCGCTGCTGTCCTTTTCGATGGTCATCGCCAACCACCTGATCAAGGCCGAACACCCCGGACAGAGCAGATCTGAGGTGCTCGCCCACGCCGCGCGGCTGCTGTTCGACTGACCGCGCGGGCATACTGGCGGGGTGAGCGATGAACAAGGCGTTCCGTCCTTCCACATCGACCAGGTAGACCACCCGGAACAGGACCTGATCGTCCGCATACTCGACAGTCAGGCCGCCCTACCCGGCGTGGTGCGGATGCGCGAATGGGCACGTGCCGCGCTGGCGTTGCGACCCGGCGAAACGGCCCTCGACCTGGGCTCGGGCACCGGCACCGAAGTGGTGGAGCTGGCCGCTCAGGTGGGGGAGTCCGGGCGGGCCATCGGTATCGATCCGAATCCGTCGATGCTCACGGTGGCGCGCGAGCGCGCCGCCGACGTGAAGGCCGAATTCATCGAGGGATCGGCCTACGATCTGCCGCTGCCGGACGCATCCGTCGACGCGGTTCGCTGCGAGCGGGTCTATCAACACCTCGACGATCCGGCGAAGGCCACCGCCGAGATCGCGCGGGTGCTGCGGCCGGGCGGACGGGTCGTGCTGATCGACAGCGACTGGTCGACGGCCATCTTCCATCCCGGCGATCCGGAGGTCGTCGCGGCATTGCAGCAGCGGATGGAAACCAACAGTCCGAATCGCAACTCCGGCAGGCATTTACGAGGCCGGCTGGTCGAGGCGGGGCTGGTGATCGACGATATCGGTTCCGAGGCCGTGATCTGGGAGCCGGAGGCGATCCTCCCGATGTTCACGGCCGTCACCGAGCGAGGTGTGGCCGACGGATTGATCACCGCCGAGCAGCGCGATCGCGTGCTCGCCGATGTCCGGCGTGCTGCCGAGAGCGGCGACTATCACTTCTCGGTGACCATGTTCGCGGTCGTGGCGCACCAACCCTGACCCTCGCTCACGACGCGACCGGATCCGCCACCGGCGGCCGTCGCGCCGCGAGCGCGGCAGCCACCGCCGCCGCGACGATGGTCACCAGCGCACCCAGCATCATCGCGGCCGCCTCGGCCGGAACCAGCACATGCAGCTGGGTGCCGACGGTGACGGCCGCGACCGGCACACCGATCTGCGCGGCGGCCAGCGCGCCGAACGTGACCGGCTGTCCCAGCAGCCGCATGAGCAGATGCACCAGCAGCGCACCGGCTCCCAGTGCGAGCCCGAGCAGGATCAGCCGCGGGCGGTCGGCGAATTCCCGCAGATTCAGCCGAGCGCCCAGCCAGACGAAGAACAGGGGAGCGAGGAATCCGTCGGTCGCGGCGAACAATTGCCGCGCTACCCGGCGCGGTTCGCCGACGGCCGCGACGGCCAGCCCGGCCGCGAACCCGGCCAGCATGATCGAGACGTGTGTGCGGGTGGCGAGGGCCGCCATCCCGAACACGATGGCCAGACTGACCCGTAGCTCGAGGGCGAATTTGCGGCGCTCGGAGACCCGATGCGCACGCCGGCGCAGACCGGATCGTTCCAGCCACCGCAGCAGGAAGAACAACAGCAGCGCGGTGCCGATCACCGCCAGCGCGCCCAGTGCCGCGCGTCCGGCGTTGCCGGCGTCGATCACCAGCGGTAGCGCGACGATCGACGCGGTGTCGGCGATGGCCACCTGCGCCGTGAGCTCCAGCACCGATCTGCCCTGTAGCCCTTGGGAATCGATGATCGGCAGCACCAGTGCCGCGGAGGAGGAGGCGAGCAGGACCGCATAGATCGCGCCGTGCCCGGTGGCGAAGAACGCGGCCAGCAGGTAGCCGATGACGGCCGCGGCCGCACCGACCAGCACCGCGCGTACGGCGCCCATTCCGAGTGCCGAACGGATCCGCGGATCACGAATCGGGACATGAGTGCCGGCCACGAACATCACCAATGCGAAACCCATATCGGCCAGGAAGGCGAACACCGGATCCGAGGCATCGAGCAGCCCGAATCCGGTGACGCCGCAGATGATTCCGGCCAGCAGTTCGCCGACTATCACCGGTATGTGCCAGGCTTCGCGCCACGCCAGCAACGGTCCCGCCAGCCCGAGCGCCAGCACCAGGGCCAGGGTGGACAAACTCATCGTGCCTACTTCTTCCGCTCGACCTGCTGCCGTTCGACGTCGTCCACACTGTCCGCCGTGCAACACTCCCGGTCACGCCGACACGCCGTCACCTGTGCTCGGCGCCGTGCCCGGCCGCATGCGCGCAGAGCCGGGCACGGCGGTGGCTCAGTGCGTGGCGCCCTGGGCGTGTTCGGCCTGCAGCTGGTTGTATTTCTGTGTGCCCGCGGCGATTCCGACCGGAATGGCGACCGCGATTCCGCCGACACTCGCACCGAGGCCGCCCACCGCGACCAGGCCGACCAGGCAGGCCGCGGCCATCGCGGGCACGGTCATGGTGCCGGCGGTGGCGACGGAGATCAGGGTGCCGCCGGTGGCGATACCCAGGGGGCAGCCGATCGCCGCGCCGACCACCGAACCGGCCATACCGCCGACCGCCATCGCCAGACCCATGTGCGGTCCGGCCGCCGCGACGGCCTGGTTGAGGTCCGACATCTGCGTGTCGGCGACCTGATTCGGCTGTGCCGCAGTGGGTTCCACGGTTCCGGCGACGGTCTGGGACGGCGTCGCCGGTGGGGCGGACTCGGTGGTCGCGGGAACCTCGATCGGAGTTCCGAGCAGTGTCCTACCGGCGCCGTCGCGAATATCGAACTGTCCGGGGCGCACCGCCACCGCGCCGAACGGAGTCTGCAGCGCCGCGGTGCCGGTGGTCGTGTCGTCCTGGTAGCGGATGCCGGGACCCAGGTCCGTACTGGTCCAATCCGATTGCGGGGCAACGGATGCGGGGGCAGTGGGGACGGGGGCAGTGGGGACGGGGGCGACGGCCTCGCCCTGGGCGGCCCCGGCCGCCGCGACGACGGCGGTGGCGAGCAGGGTGGACACGGCGATGGTCCGGGTGGTGGTCTTCATGAAATTCTTCCGCTCTGATCGGTGGGCGAGTGTCGATTACCGTGCGTTGCCGTCGGCCGGCATCGACTGTGCGATCAGGCCTTTGGAATGTAGCGAGTTGTACTGGTCGCCCACCGCGTTCGCCAAGCTCGGTCCGCCGGTGACGATGCCGCCGGCCATGCCGCCGAGGAAACCGAGTGTGCCCGCGCCGAGAATGCATCCGCCCACGACGCCGATCGGGGTCAGCACCGGGACCGGAATGGTCAGCGTGCCGCCGGTGATCGCGCCGAGCGGACAGCCGACCGCCAGGCCGGCCGCCGTGCCCACGACCTGACCGACCGTCGAGTCGTCGGCCCACGCACCGGCGATGGTGTCGAATGCGTTCAGGTACTCCGTGGTCGGATCGACCGGCGTACCGGCGGGGGCCGGATCGACCGGCGTACCGGCGGGGGCCGGATCGACCCGGGTGCCCGGCTCGCCCGCGACCGTGGCGGTCGCGGGCGACCCAGACTCGGCGAAGGCCGGAGCGGCGATGCCGACCGTGGCGGATGTGGCGAGAACCGCGATCGCGGCTGCGCGAATGACGTGACGCATGATTCTTCTTTCTCGATGCCTGATATCGCCCGTGCCCTCTCGATTGGTGAACCGAGGGTTCTCACGAGCCGTCCGTACATTAGCCACCCGCGCTTCGCGCCGGCGCGGGGCGGTCGGAGACGATCAGGCCGAGAGATCTACATCGGCACCACGGTTTTCAGCCAGCCGGTCCGGCGCAGATCGAAGGCCTCGTAGGCGTCGATCATCGACTGCGGTTCGGCGTGCTGGGTGATGAACCGGGTGGGATCGAGATCGCCGCGCCCCACCTTGTCGAGTAGACCGGGCACATAGCGATGGTGATTGCAGTTGCCGCCCTGCACGGTGAGATTGCGGTTGAGGACGACCCCGAGCGGGAATCGGTCGAAGGTGGGCGGATATACGCCGATCACCCCGACCGAACCGGCCTTGGCGACCGCCTGCACCGCCCAGCGCCCGGCCAGACTCGGTGCGTCGCCGACCAGCCACTGACCGGAATCGGTATTGCCCTCGGGTGCGGCGAGCCGGCGTTCTTCCTCGAAGACGTCGGTCTCGACCGGCAGGTTGTCCGCCGCCGGACCTTGCTCGGGCCGCTGGGCGTCGACTCCGACCGCGTCGATGACGCGATCGGCGCCGATCCCGCCGGTCAGCTCGCGGGTCACCGCGACCGGATCCTCCCGGTGGAAGTCGATCGGTTCGGCGTTCTGGGCGCGTGCGGTCTCGAGCCGGTCGGCGATCCCGTCGACCACCAGCACCCGGCCGGCGCCCTGTCGAAACGCCGACGCGATCGCGCACTGCCCGACGACGCCCGCGCCGAGGACCAGCACGGTGTCACCCTCGCTGACCTGCGCGAGCCGGGCGCCGAACCACCCGGTCGGCAGCACGTCGGAGACCATGATCGCCTGGTCGTCGGATACCCCCTCGGGCACCTTCACCAGGGTGTTGTTCGCGTACGGGATGCGCGCGTACTCGGCCTGCAGGCCGTCGACCGGTCCGGTGGTCTCCGGGCCGCCGAAGAAGCTGGTGCCGGCCAGCGGGCCGTTCGGATTGGCCGTATCGCATTGGGCGGTATAGCCGCTGCGGCAGTACGCGCAGTGCCCACACGACACCGTGGAGCACACGACCACGCGGTCGCCCGGCGCGAAACCGCGCACCGCCGAACCGGTGTCGACGACCGTGCCGACGGCCTCGTGGCCGAGGACGGTCCCGGGCACCATGCCGGGCATCGTGCCGCGCACCAGATGCAGATCGGTACCGCAGATCGCGGACGAGGTGATCTGCACGATGGCGTCGGTGGGTTCCTGGATCTTCGGATCGTCGACGACGTCGAGACGGATATCGCCGACACCGTGCCAGACAACTGCTTTCACGTTCACTCCTCGATAGCGGGTTCGGATGTGGTGCTCGTGGCGGGCGCCGGTGACCGGTCACTGGACGCCCTACCCCGGGGAGGCGGAGATATTCCGTCGCGACCCGTGCGAAAACGGTTCGATTCGTACCCGCCGGGTATGCGGTGAACAGGCGTCGACCAGGCGCTCGCACATCCGCTCGGGCCACCACCCGGAACTTGGTTCTCTGTGCCGAAGAAGGGTGGGGTCCATCCCGGCACAGGGGTAGTGTGGCGAACGGGGCCGTATTCGAATCTGCTTGGAGGAGTGATGTTTCCGAGCGAAGGGGAGCCGCGACCGGGGCCGCCGTTCGACGGGGTCGCGGACGCCGAATGCGGCCCGCATCCCGATCTGAGGGCCGTCGTCCGGGAACGTTCCCATGCCGCGATCCTGTGCTTCCGTGGTGAGGCCGACACCGCGGCTCTGGCCGTGTGGCGAGAGCTCATCCGCTCGGGTGCGGCTTTCGCGCGGCAAGCCGGCGGCCACCTGGTGATCGATACGACGCGTCTGAGATTTCTCGGCTGGCGCGCACTGGCGGTGCTGGCCGAGGAGGCCGACCGGTTGCCGGTCGAACTAGCGCTGGTCACCTCCAGCCCGACGGTCGCCCGCATGGTGGACGCGGGCGATATCGACGCCCATGTGCCGTTGTACGGCACCGTTGTGGAGGCGCTGGGGCCGGTAGCCCCCGTCGGCCCGCCGCGACCGGCATCGAGTACCTCACCCACCCCGTCCCGCGGACGACACCGGCCGTCGGTCCGGACCGCCTGCCCGAAAGCCGAGTGATCGCCCTCATGGACGAAACCCTGGTCGGCGACCGGTCCGAATCGGACACCGAGACGGTGCGGGTGCCGCAGGATCTGATCGTCGCCGGCGCATCCGCCGGCGGCGTGGAAGCGTTGCGCGAATTCGTCCGCGGGCTACCGCCGGATCTCGACGCCGCGGTCGCGGTCGTCCTGCATATGCCGCCGCACGGCGCGAGCGCGCTGCCGGCCATTCTGAACCGGACCGGGCCGCTTCCGGCCGTCGCCGCCGCCGACGGCATGCCACTGCGATCCGGTGTGGTGTACGTGGCGGTGCCCGATCGCCATCTGGTCGTCACCTCGACGCATCTACATCTGTCGCGAGGCCCCACCGAGAACGGCCACCGGCCGGGCGTGGACGCGCTGTTCCGGTCGGCGGCCATGTCCTGGGCGCCGCGAGTGGCCTGCGTCGTGTTGTCCGGCACCTTGGACGACGGAACCGCAGGCGCCGCATTGGTGACCAACCGCGGCGGTGTCGTGGCGGTGCAGGAGCCGCACGACGCGCTGTATCGCGGTATGCCGCAGAACGTCTTGGATTCCGTCGCAGTCGATTTGGTGCTTCCGGCGCGAGATCTGGGCAAGGCGGTCGCCGATCGGCTCCGCACTCGCCACCGGGCGCCGGACCCGCCGGACGCATCCGAACTGCAGCGTCTGGAAGCGAGTATCGATGCGGGCGCCGTACCCGGTAACGACGGCGTGGCCGCGATGGCGCGCCCGTCCGGACTCACCTGCCCGGACTGCAACGGCGTTCTCTACGTGCTCGAGGACAGCGGCCGCTACCGGTGCCGGGTCGGGCACGCATGGACCGCCGAGGCATTGCTGATCCAGCAGAAGGTCGAGGTCGACAAGGCGCTGTGGACCGCGCTGCGCGCTCTCGAGGAGAAACAGCGGCTGGCCGAGCGGATGACCGAGGATGCCGCCCGTCACGGCGACGACCGGCTGTCCCAGCGCTATCGGGATCAGGGCGCCGAGCAGGCCGCCGCGATCGAAACACTGCGTAAGCTGCTCGTCGACCGTTCCACGAACTGAAGGAGCGGTAGGTTGATCGGGTGGACGAGGACAAGGCACCCGGCAGTGCCCGCGGATTCGAGGAGATCCTCCAGTATCTGAAGGAAGCTCGCGGATTCGATTTCACCGGCTACAAACGCAGCAGCCTCATGCGGCGCGTGGACCGGCGCATGTCCCAACTCGGCGTGAGCGATTATGTCGAATACCTGGACGTGCTGCAGGCCAATGCGGACGAATTCGTCGCGCTGTTCAACACCATACTGATCAACGTGACGGGATTCTTCCGCGATCCCGACGCGTGGGACTATCTGCAGTCCGACATCATTCCCACGATGCTGGGCGAGCGCGGCCCCGAGGAACCGATCCGGGTCTGGTGCGCCGGATGTGCCTCCGGCGAGGAGGCCTACAGCCTGGCCATCGTGCTCGCCGAAGCGATGGGCATCGAGGAATTCCGGCAGCGGGTCAAGATCTATGCCACCGATGTCGACGAGGAGGCGCTCGCCGTCGCACGGCACGCCACCTATACCGAGAAGGAGATCAGCCCGCTCGGCGCGGACCTGATCCAGCGCTATTTCGAACCGGCCTCGGGACGATACGGCTTCCGCAAGGATCTGCGGCGCTCGGTGATCTTCGGTCGCAACGACCTGGTCCAGGACGCACCGATCTCCCGCATCGATCTGCTGGCGTGCCGGAATACGCTGATGTATTTCAACGCCGAAACGCAGACCAAGGTGCTCGACAAATTCCATTTCGCCCTGTCGCAGCGCGGTCTGCTGTTCCTGGGCAAGGCCGAAATGCTGCTGAGCCACAGCCGCATCTTCGACGCCGTGGATCTCAAGCGACGGATATTCCGCAAGGTTCCGGCCGCGCGGGTCGACGTCGGATCCGTGTTCGGGCGCACCCTGGTGCACGATCGCCGCGACACCGAGCAGATCGAATCCCTGTGCGCCCTGGCCTTTTCCGCGGGTCCGGTCGCGCAGGTGGTACTCGGCCGAGACGATGTGATCGTACTGGCCAACGACCAGGGTAAGCATCTGTTCGGCCTGACGGACCGGGATGTGGGCCGGCCGCTGCGTGATCTCGAATTGTCTTACCGCCCTTTGGAATTGCGCGGCTATATCGATCAGGTGCGCGCCGACCGCCGGGCGGTGCGGGTCAAAGACGTCGAATGGCAGCGTGGGCCGGGGGAGGTGCTGGCACTCGAGGTGCACGTGTCGCCGCTACTGGCCGACGATGTGGCGATCGGAATCTCACTGGTCTTTCACGATGTCAGCGCGACGCGCCGGTTGCTGTCCGAACTGCACCATGCCAACGAGCAACGGGAATCGGCCTACGAGGAATTGCAGTCGACGAACGAGGAACTCGAGACGACGAACGAGGAATTGCAGTCGACCGTCGAGGAACTCGAGACCACCAACGAGGAACTGCAGTCCACGAACGAGGAACTCGAGACCACCAACGAGGAACTGCAGTCGACCAACGACGAACTGCAGACGATCAATACCGAATTGCGGGAGCGCAGTACCGAACTCGATGACGTGAACGAATTCTTCGCCTCGATCATGGGTTCCTGGCACGCGGGTGTCGCCGTGGTGGACACCTCGATGCGAATCGTGGTCTGGAACGCGGGTGCGGAAGATCTGTGGGGCCTGCGGCCCGAGGAGGCTGAGGGCGAGCATCTGCTCAATCTCGATATCGGCCTTCCGGTTTCGGAATTGCGGCCGGTGGTGCGGCCCGCGCTGTCCGACCCCGCCTACGAGCGCGAGGTTCGGCTCGACAGTGTCAATCGGCGCGGCCGGGCGGTCGTGATCCGGGTGGTCTGTACATCGCTCAGCGACCGCAGCGGTAAGCCGTCGGGCGCGATTCTGGTCATGGAGCCGGTGGAGCCGGAGGCCGCGGTCAGCTGACCTGCCGGTTCCGCGCGGTCGCCAGTGTCGCCCACACCACCTTGCCGGTCGGCCACCGCGGCGCGCATCCCCAGGCCGAAGCCAATTCCGCCACGATGTGCAGGCCGTGCAACCGGCGTCCGGCGGAGCCCGGTTCGGGCTCGCGCAGCACCGCTTCGTGGGGGTCGGGATCGGCGATCGCGATGGTGAGCAGGTCTTCGCGATATTCCAGACGCACGTCGATATCGGGGACGCCCGTGAAATGGCCGTGGAGGTCGGCGTTGTCGATGAATTCGGTGGCGATGATCTGCGCGGCCTCGCTGATCCCGGCGATGTCCCATTCGGCGCAGACCTCGTCGATGAGCCGGCGCACCCGATGTCCGGTGACCGGCGACAGCGTCATGGTCATCGCGGCCCGGCGCCGGATCGGCGGTTCGGCCGCCGCGGCGACGGCAGCGTCAACGCTCGGCTGCACCGCCAGGAACCGGCGGATCGCGCTGCGTCCGAGCCGGCGGCGTAGGGCGTCGTCCTCGGCGACCAGCAGGATCGGCACACCCGGCCAGTTCGCGGTGCGCAACCAGGCGCTGGTGAACGCGGTGAGGACGGTTTCGGTGGCGATCGTCATGCGGTCGACACAGACGATGACCGCGCGGGGCTGTTCGACGACGAACTTCACGAGGTCGTCGGTGAATCGGCGATACGTCACCGCGTCGAGCGTGATATCGGGGTCCAGCACCACACAGCGATCGATTTCCGTCGGCTCCCAGCAGATGGGCGGAACGGTAGTCATGGCGGATCGCATTCGAGCGCTGTCACCCCGGCGACCGGGCCCGAGCGGCGATCGGCAGCCGTGGACACGTGCGTACTGCCCATATTCCGACCCTACCCCTGTGGGCGCCCCCGAAACGCGTCATTTTCGGGCGAGAAACCCGCGCCGCGGAGGAATGCGTCGCCGGTGAGCGTATCGCCGAGTTCGACCGTGAACTCCACCGCCGCCGAGAGTCGGTAGGGCCGGCTTTCGATCACGGAACCGAGAATGCGGCGCAATCGGGAGAGCTCCGCGCGGATCGCCACCGCATGATCGGGGTCGCCGTGGATCGCGGTGCTGAGCTCGGTGACCGATATGCCGCGGCGGCCGTGGCGGTGCAGAAGCAACAGGATCTCGGCATGCCGCTGGGAAAGCGGTGTGTGCCAATCGGATTCGCCGCCGGTGCTGCGCACCACCGGTGCGCCGGACAGGTCGAGGGTCATGCGGATCCGGGTGTCACCGGTCATGGGCCGCAGCAGCCAGCCCTCGGCCAGCGGTTCCGCGATACACAGGCCCAGTCCCGGAACCTGCACGGCGCGTTCGGAATTCGGTACCGCGATGCGCCGCGCGGGTGCCACCCCGGTGGCGTGGGCGACCCAGCCGTTACGGTCGATGACCAGTGCCGGGCCCGGCAGCGCGGAGAGCGCCGGCATGGCGGTGTCGCGCAATCGCTGCAACCGCTCGTACTGACGGTGCAGCAGTTGCCCCTGCGCGATCTCCACCGCGGCGCTGACCAGGGCGGTCACGGTCGGATGCAGGGTCAGCGCCGGGCCGCTCACATCGACCACGCCGAGCAGGTCGCCGGTGCGCGGATCGTGCAGTGGCGCCGCGGTGCAGTACCACGGATGCTGCGATTGTTCGAAATGCTCGCCCGAGAACAGTTGCACTGGAACGGCTTCGGCGAGCGCCGTGCCGATGGCGTTGGTGCCGACCGTGGTTTCGGTCCAGGTGGCTCCTTCGCGGAAGCCGAGTTCGTCGGCGCGACCGCGCACCCGGGCGGCGCCCGAGCGCCACAGCACGATGCCGTCGGCGTCGGCGACGACCATCATCATCTGCGAGGAGTCGGCGACGCCGGTCAGGATGCGCGACAGATCGCCGATCACCTCCTGCAGCGGCGAGGTGCGGCGGCGCTGTTCGATCTCGTCGAACGGCAGGATCGCGCGCGTATTGGTCCGATCGGGCGCCAACCCGGCCGCGAGCACCCGCGACCAGGACCGCGCGACCACCGTGCGCGGGCGCAGCGGCGCCCGCCCGCCGCCGATGACCGCGTCGTGCATGCGCACGAGGTCGCGGGCGTAGCGCGGCAGATCCGTTCCCGGGGTGATCGCCTCGAAGCTGCCCACGTGGTCCATTCCTGAAGAGTGCAACGCCTTGCAACGATTGTGACACCGGTTCGACTCGCGTGTGCTGTAGGTCACAGAACTTGGGAAGGAGTATCCGATGACCTCGACATTGGAACCGGTGGCGGAGCGGTCCGACGGTGCGGGACCTCAGCAGCGGGTCGAGACCTGGCTGCGCGACTTCGAGTCCGCACTGGCGGCGCGCGATATCGAGGCGGCGGCCGGCATGTTCGCACTCGACAGCTTCTGGCGGGACCTGGTCGCGTTCACCTGGAACATCAAGACCGTCGAGGGGCGCGAGGGAGTCGCCGACATGTTGCGCGCCCGGCTCGCCGACACCGATCCGCGAGGGTTCCACACCACCGAACCGGCGACCGAGGACGACGGCGTGATCACCGCCTGGATCGGATTCGAGACCGCGGTCGGGCGTGCGGTCGGTCATCTGCGCCTCACCGACGAAGGCGCGTGGACGCTGCTCACCAGCCTGCGCGAACTGAAGGGGCTGGAGGAGAACAAGGGTCCGCGCCGGCCCAAGGGGGCCGAGCACGGGGCCACCCGCGAGCGCGTCACCTGGTCCGAGCAGCGGGAGCGACAGGAACGCGAACTCGGCTACACCACCCAGCCCTACGTGCTGGTGATCGGCGGCGGACAGGGCGGTATCGCCCTCGGCGCCCGGTTGCGGCAACTGGGTGTGCCGGCGCTGGTGGTCGACAAGCACGATCGGCCCGGAGATCAGTGGCGCAAGCGGTACAAGTCGCTGTGCCTGCACGACCCGGTCTGGTACGACCACCTGCCGTATCTGCCGTTCCCGGACAACTGGCCGGTCTTCACGCCGAAGGACAAGATCGGCGATTGGCTGGAGATGTACACGCGGGTGATGGAGGTGCCGTACTGGTCGAAGACCACCTGCACCTCGGCCGCCTACGACGACACCACCGGCGAATGGACGGTGCGGGTCGAACGCGACGGCGAGCAGGTCGTGCTGCGCCCGCGGCATCTGGTCCTCGCCACCGGCATGTCGGGGAAGCCGAACATCCCGAATTTCCCCGGTATGCAGCGGTTCCGGGGCGAACAGCAGCATTCGAGCCAACATCCGGGCCCGGACGCGTATGCGGGGAAGCGGGTCGTGGTGATCGGCTCCAACAATTCCGCACACGATATCTGCGGTGCGCTGTGGGAGGTCGGCGCGCAGGTGACCATGGTGCAGCGCTCCTCTACGCATATCGTGCGCTCGGAGTCGCTGATGGAACTCGGACTCGGCGATCTGTATTCGGAACGGGCACTGGCCAACGGCATCACCACCGACAAGGCCGATCTGATCTTCGCCTCGCTGCCGTACCGGATCATGCACCAGTTCCAGATCCCGATCTACGACGCCATCCGCGAACGCGACGCCGAATTCTACGACCGGTTGGCCCGGGCCGGATTCGAACTCGACTGGGGCGACGACGGTTCCGGACTGTTCCTGAAATATCTGCGCCGCGGCTCGGGCTACTACATCGACGTCGGCGCGAGCGAGCTGATCGCCAACGGCGATATCGCGTTGGCGCACGGCCGGATTCGTGAGCTGACCGAGGATGCGGTGGTTCTCGACGACGGCACCGAACTGCCGGCGGATCTGGTGGTCTACGCTACCGGATACGGCTCGATGAACGGCTGGGCGGCGGATCTGATCGGCCAGGAGGTGGCCGACAAGGTCGGCAAATGCTGGGGTTACGGGTCGGGCACCACCAAGGATCCGGGCCCGTTCGAGGGGGAACTCCGCAATATGTGGAAGCCGACCCAGCAGGACGGCCTGTGGTTCCACGGCGGCAATCTGCATCAGTCGCGCCACTATTCGCTGTATCTGGCGCTGCAGCTGAAGGCGCGCTACGAACAGATCCCCACGCCCGTGTACGGGTTGCAGGAAGTGCACCATCTCAGCTGAGTGGGTGCCGGCCGGGTCGTTCGAGCCGAGCGACCCGGCCGCCGAAGTCGGAGGAAGCACAGAATTCTCGTGAGGTGACGGCCGATGATGTCCGATATCCCCGCGACGAGCGACCCCGCCGCACAGAACCGGTGCGGCGGGGTCGCGTCGATGGGTGACTCAGGGTGCTGGGCTGAATTGCCGCGAAATCCGTTCCACCACAGTGGGATCGGCCAGGGTGGTGGTTTCCCCGATCTCGCGCCCGTCGGCGATGTCGCGCAGAATGCGGCGCATGATCTTGCCGGAGCGGGTCTTCGGAAGTTCGGGCACGAGCAGGATGTGCCGGGGCGCGGCGATCGGCCCGATTTCGGTTCCTACGTGGGCGCGCAGCTCCTCGGTGGCGGTATCACCGCTGCCGTCGCGAGTGACGACGAAAGCGACGATGCGCTGCCCGGTCATCGCGTCGGCGGCGCCGACCACGGCCGCCTCGGCCACCGCGGGATGCGACACCAGCGCCGATTCGATTTCGGCGGTCGAGAGTCGATGCCCGGAGACGTTCATGACGTCGTCGGTGCGGCCGAGGATCCAGATATCGCCGTCGGCGTCGTAGCGGGCGCCGTCGCCGGCGAAGTAGTAGCCGTGGTCGGCGAAGCGTTCCCAGTAGGTGCTGCGGAAGCGGTCCTCGTCGCCCCACACGCCGCGCACCATGCCCGGCCACGGTTGATCGAGCACGAGATATCCGGATTCGCCCGGCGCGACTTCGTCGCCCGCGTCGTCGACCACCTTGGCCGAGATGCCGGGCAACGGTTGTTGCGCCGCACCGGGTTTGGGCGCGCGGGTGCCCGGCAGCGGCGCGATCATCGCCGCGCCGGTCTCGGTCTGCCACCAGGTGTCGACGATCGGTGCCCGTCCCGCGCCGATGTGTTCGCGGTACCAGGCCCACGCCTCGGGATTGATCGGTTCGCCCACACTGCCCAGCACCCGCAGGCTCGACAGGTTGTAGCGGGCGGGAATGTCGTCGCCCCACTTCATGAATGTGCGGATCAGCGTCGGCGCGGTGTAGTAGATGGTGACCCGATAGCGCTGCACGATCTCCCAGTGCCGTCCCTCGTGCGGGGTGTTCGGCGTGCCCTCGTAGACCACCTGGGTGGCGCGGTTGGCCAGCGGCCCGTACACCAGATAGGTGTGCCCGGTGATCCAGCCGATATCGGCGGTGCACCAGTACACGTCGCGGCCAGGATCGTGATCGAAGACGAGGCGATGGGTGTAGGCGGCCTGGGTCAGGTAGCCGCCGGTGGTGTGCAGGATGCCCTTCGGTTTCCCGGTGGTGCCCGAGGTGTAGAGGATGAACAGCGGATGTTCGGCGTCGAATGCGGTGTATTCGTGCCGATCCGGGACTCCGGTCAGCAACTCGTCCCACCAGATGTCGCGGCCGTCGGTCCAGGGCAGATCGCCGGCGAGGTCGTCGCCGACGCGGCGGACGACGACCACCTTCTCCACCGTGGCCGCGCCGGCCAATGCCTCGTCGACCCGCTCCTTCATGGGCACGGCCGCGCCGCGCCGGTATTGACCGTCGGCGGTGACGACCACGCGCGCGCCGGCGTCGTCGACCCGGGCGCGCAGGGCGGCGGGGGAGAACCCGGCGAAGACGACGCTGTGCACCAGGCCCAGGCGCGCGCAGGCCAGCATCGTCACGATGGCCTCCGGAATCATCGGCAGCTGGATCGCGACGCGGTCACCGGCTCGCAAACCCAAGCGCGCCAAGGCATTCGCCGCGCGGTGTACCGTGCGCTGCAACTCGGCGTAGGTGAGGTCGCGGGTGTCGCCGGGTTCCCCGACCCAGTGGATGGCGACCTGGTCGCCGTACCCGGCGTCGACGTGGCGGTCCACGCAGTTGTAGGCGACGTTGAGCCGGCCACCGGCGAACCAGCGGGCGCGGTGGGGTGCGGGGCGTTCCAGCACGGTGTGCCAGTGGGTGTCCCAGTGCAGACGTTCGGCCTGCCGCGCCCAGAAACCGTCGCGATCGGCGACGGCCAGTCCGTACAGTTCCGCGCCGGAGTACTCGTTCCGGTGCGTCGAGAGATCCGTATTCCCGGTGATCAAGTCGTCCATGGCGGCAGTGTCGTGTGCCGGGGTTGGCAACTGGTTGACGCGACCGCACGGTCGGCGGCGGAAGGGCGGAGATGACGACGATGAACGACAGCAGCACCCTGGTTCGGCGGCGAGCCGCACTCGAATCCGAATGGGCCCGTTGGGTCCGCGGTGGCGCGCACACGCTGTCGCCGTCGAAGGCGCTGTGCGACAGTACCTTACGTGCCGAGGTGAGCCGATCGTGGCGGCGCTCGCTGGGATCGGTCGACCCGGCTCGCGACAGCGCACCCGGCAGCGACACCGACATCGGTGCGCGCTGGCTCGACTCCCCGCTGTATCGCCCGGTGAACGAATTGGCCGAGCAATTGCGCGGCATCGCCGAGGACGCGGGTTTCGTCGCCGCCGTCACCGACGAGGACGGAACGATTCTGTGGTCGTGCGGCGGACCGGTGATGCGCCGCCGCGCCGAGCGCGTGAACTTCGCGCCCGGCGGTCGCTGGGACGAGACGCATATGGGCACCAACGCCTTGTCGCTGGCCCTGCGCACCGGGCGGCCGAATCAGGTGTTCTCGGCCGAACACCTGGTGGAGGCGCTGCACGGCTGGGTCTGCTACTGCGCGCCCATCCACGGCGCCGACGGCCGCCGGCTCGGTTCGCTGGATCTGTCCTCGACCTGGGATCGCACCCATCCGCTGGCGATGGCGACCGTGCGGTCGCTGGTGGCCGCGATCGAGAATCGGCTGCGTGTCCTCGCCCCGCCCGCCACCGGCCTGCGGCTGAACTGCCTGGGCGCCGCACGCGCCACCCGGGACGGTGCTCCGATCCGCCTGCGCCCCAGGCAGATCGAGATCCTCACCTTGCTCGCCCTCGAACCCGGCGGCTTCACCCCGGAGCGCCTGCACTACGCGATCTACGGCGACCGCCCGGTCGTATCCAGCACCCTCAAGGCCGACGTCTCGCATCTGCGCCGCGCCACCGACGCGGCCATCGCCAACCGGGTCTACCGGCTGACCGCGCCGATCCGGTGCGACGCGGCCGATCTGCTCACCGCACTGGACGCGGGCGATACCGACGCGGCACTGCGGCTGTATCGCGGTCCGCTGCTTCCGGATTCGGAGACACCCGCCGTCGTGGAATGGCGGCAACATCTCGAGGTCGCCGTCCGTGCGGCGGTTCTGGCCGGCGGCGATCCCTGCCACGCGCTGGCACTGGGCGAACGCATGCCGGCCGATGTCGAAATCCACGAGCGCGCACTGGAATTGCTACCCGCCGGCGACGGCCGCAGAGCCGTCGCCGCGGCCCGGCTGCACACCGCGCTGCGCGGCTAGAGGTTTCGCCGGGATGCGCGCGAGCAATTGGATGGCGCACGCCCTCTTCACCGACTTCGCCGCCCTGCCCGCTCGGGAGCGCAACTACGTGCGCTGGATGTTCCTGGGTAGCGAGCCGCGTGAGTTGTTCCTCGACTGGTAAACGCAGGCTCGTGCGGCGGTCGAGAGCTTGAGCCTCGATGTCGGCACCAATCCGGGGGATCGCGCCGGGCTCGCCCTGGTCGAGGAGTTGAGCGCGGCCGCCGGTGAACTCCGGCAGTGGTGGGCCGAGCATCGGGTGCTGCAGCGGACGCACGGCTCCAAGCGGCTGCGTCACCCGGTGGCGGGCGCGCTCACGGTGGAATACGAAACCCTCACGTTGCCGGGCAATTCCGACCAAACCCTGTACCTGTACACGGCCGAGCCGGGCAGCGCGTCGCGGCAGGCGTTGCGCATGCTGGCCGGCTGGTCGGCGCCCGGTGCCACCGCGGCTCTCCCCTGACGCGCGGGCGGGACGGAACCCTAGTTGCCCGGATAACGGCTCGTCAGCTGGTCGGCGGAGCCGTGTTCGGTCGAATTGTCGTGTCCCAGTTCCACATTCAGTTCCTCCGTCTCGCCGCCGACCACCACCGGGGTGTGCACCGGTGCGTAACCGCTCGCCACCACCGTGTAGGTGCCGTCGTGCAGGTCGGCGAAGGTGTAGGCGCCGTCGGAGCCGGTGACCATGGTGTCGACCACGGTGCCGTCCCAGTCGGTGAGGGTGACCAGGGCGTCGGGCAGGGGGCGGCCGTCGCGTCCGCGCACCACGCCGTGCAGGCGGGCGCAGGGGCGCAGCGTCACGTCGAGGCGCGGTGTGTCGCTGCCACCGGCTCGCACCGGGAGGGCGGCCGGGTGAAAACCGTTGGCGCTCACCGCGATCGTGAAATCGCCTTCGGGCAGTTCCGTGAGGCTGAACGTGCCCTCGTCGGTGGTCGCCGCGGAGGAGAGCACCTCACCGCGAGCGTCGAGAGCCGACACCCGCGCGCCCGCGATGGCGGTGCCGTCGTCACCGCGCGTCACGATGCCGGTCAGGCCGGCCATCGCGGTGAGCACCACATCACAGGGCACCGGGTGCTGCGCGAGCTGCACCGTGGACGCGTCCGGGCGGCGCCCGTCGATCGAGGCGATCAGCACGTACGAGCCGGGTTCGGGAGCGGCGAGTTCGAAGTAGCCCTCGGCATCGGTCAGCGCCCGGCCGATCTGGCGGCCCGACATCGAGATCAGGGTCAGCACGGCATTCTGCAGCGCCGCGCCGCGGGAGTCGTGGACGCGACCGAAGGCGACCGGTCCGGATACCGCGGGCCGGCGCAGTGTCTGCGCAATACCGTTGTGCTGCACAGTGTTCGACTCCGAAGCAACCGCATGTTCAGCGGAGTGCGAACTGTGCTCGGCATCCATATCCACAGCGGCGGTGGCGGCGATCGCGGCCGTCCGATGCCCCGGAATGAACGTCGCCACCAGTGCACCGGCCACGGCCACACCGCATCCGATCAGCAGCGACACGCGGAATCCGTTCTCGCTGGCCACGGCATGCCCGCCGAGCGAGATCGTCATCTGCGCCAGCACCGCGCCGACCACGGCGGCCGCGACCGAGGTGCCGATCGCCCGGACCAGCGTGTTGAAGCTGTTGGCGGCGGCGGTCTCCGACTGCGGCACCGCGGCCATCACCAGCGCCGGCATGGCGCCGTAGGCGAATCCCACGCCGGTGTTGATGATCAGCGTCACGATCAGCAGGCCCCAGGTGCTGCCCATCAGCGCCATCGAGGATCCGTATCCGGCGGCGATGATGACGCAGCCGACGATCAGGGTGATCTTCGGTCCGCTGCGCGCGGAGAGTTTGGCGCCGATGGGGGAGACCAGCATCATCATGAGTCCGGCCGGCGCCATCCACAGACCCATGGCCATCATCGATTGCCCGAGGCCGTACCCGGTGGCCTTCGGCAGCTGCAACAACTGCGGCACCACCAGCGACTGGGCGTACATCGCCATGCCGACGACCATCGAGGAGGCGTTGGTCAGCAGTACCTGCGGTCGTGCGGTGACGCGGAGATCGACGAGGGGGTTGCGGCCGGCCAGTTCCCACCAGCCCCACAGCAGCAGGACGACGACGGCGGCGACGAACAAGCCGATGGTCAGGCCGCTGCCCCAGCCCCAGCTCGACCCCTTGGACACCGCCAGCAGCAAGCACACCAGGCCCACGCCGAGGCCGAGGGCACCGAGCACGTCGAACCGTCCGGTGGCGGCCGAAGCCGGTGGGGTGGCGGGGATCAAGGTGAAGATCAGGACGCCGATCACCGCCGCGAGCGCGGCCATCGTCCAGAACAGCACCCGCCAGTCGGAGTACTGGATGACCGCGGCCGCCATCGGCAGGCCCAGCGCGCCGCCGATACCGAGCGAGGAGCTGATCAGCGCGATACCCGATCCGAGGCGCTCGCGTGGCAGCAGATCGCGCAGTGCGGCGATGCCGACGGGCACGATGCCGGCGCTCATACCCTGCAGGCCGCGCCCGACGATCATCGGCCACAGTGAGGAGGACACCGCGCAGATCACCGACCCGACCAGCAGTGGCACCGTCGAGCCGAGCAGCACGAGGCGTTTGCCGTAGAGGTCGCCCAATCGTCCCGACACCGGTGTGGTGACCGCGGAGGCCAACAGGCTCACGGTGACCACCCAGGTGGCGTTGGCCGGGCTGGTGTGCAGGATCTGCGGCAGCTGGCCGAGTAACGGCACGACCACCGTCTGCGTCAGCGAGACGACGATGCCGGCGAATGCCAGCACCGCCAGTATCGCGCCGGAACGCCCGGCGGTATGTGCTTTCTCCACGCCCTACTCCTCGAATGTCGAGCCGACGGTTGCATCATACATATGAGGTGCATCATGCACATTTGATGAAAATCTCCCGTTTCACCCGTCGGCTCGTTGTGCCGGGCACCCATATCGGCGCTCCGGCTTCGTGAGTTGTGCCCGACCGCGGCCCGATCGGCTCTGCGCCGTACCCGCCGACCGTATGGTGTGCCTGCGTCGGGGCAGTCATTCACAAAGGGGCACAGTGATTTTCGGTGTGGCATCCAAATCTTGCCGGCGGTTCCTCCCGGCGGCCGTGCTCGCGGCCGGCATCCTCGTGGCCGACGCGGCCGGCGGCGCGGCGGTGAGTTGCGCGCAGGTGCCGTCAGCTGGGGATATCGTGGTTCCCGGCGGGTACTTCGAACCCGATCTCGGCTCCAGTCACTACCGCCCCGGCACGGGGCTGGTCGATCTGTTGTGGAGGTTGCTGTGAAACGAGCCCGGACGCTGCTGATCGTCGTGCTCGCGGCCTGTGCCCTGCTGGTGACGATGACGGTTCGCCCACCGCTCGGTCGTGCGGACAACGGCCCGGCTCCCACGGACTCGACCGAATGGCAGCAGTGGATCGATCGGACGATCCCGGCGCCGAACCTGCCACCCGCGCCCTCGCCGCCCAACGCCGAACTGCGTCCGGAACTCGCCGCGCTGTGGCGGTCGGTGTTGTCGCCGCCGGCCGGCGATCCGCTGTTCGATCAGTGGCCGACCGGGCTCGATGCCCTGCGTCCCGGCGATCCGATCGAGGTGCGCGATGTGACGGCCACGGCCGCGCCGCTGGCGGCGGTGCCGATCGCCCGCGCGCTGCTGCTGAAATTCCGCTCCACGGGCGCGACCGGCGCACCCTCGTTCGGCACGGCGACGCTGCTGATTCCCGCCGCGAACTGGACCGGTCCCGGACAGCGACCGGTGCTGGTGAACGCCATCCCGATCAATTCGCTCGGCCTGCGCTGCACCCCCGGCTATGCGATGGCGCACGGCCTGCATCCCAAATTCAGTGCGGGTGATCTCTTCCCGCCGACCACGTGGTGGGCACTCTCACACGGGTACGGCGTTCTCGTTCCCGACCACGAGGGCCCGTGGATGGCCTACGCCGAACCGCATGTCGCCGGGCACGTGATCCTCGACGCGATGCGCGCGGTGCGGACGGTCGAACCGAAGACGTTGGGAGACAGCAAGTTCGCGATCGGCGGCTACTCCGGCGGTGCGATCGCGGCCTATGCGGCGGATATGCTGCTCGGCGAGTACGCGCCGGAACTGGCGGGCTCGATCGCCGGGGTGTCGGTGGGTGGTCTGGCCACCGACTACAGCGAGGTGGCCCGTCATTTCAACGGCAATATCGCGTCGGGAATCCTGATGGTCGTCGCGCTGGCCTTTGCCCGGGAACACCCGGAACTGCTGGATCAGCTGAACCATCTGGGGGAGTGGCTGGCCACCTCCCCGGTGAAGGACACCTGCGGCGACAGCAACGGGCCGCTGGGCGTGACCGGCGTGCCGATCGAGCTGGCGACCGACACCGTCCACCCGCTCGACACCGAGGCGGCCCGCGCGCTGTTCGCCGCCACCGATCTGCGCGACCGCACCTCCGCCGCGCCGCTGTACATCTACCACGGCCTGCTCGACATCTGGATTCCCGAGGTCGAGTCGACCGATCTGTTCCGCGCACAGTGCGCTCGCGGCGTGCCCGCCGTCTTCCGCAGCGTACTGGGAGAGCATTCGATCACCCTGATGGCCGGTTTCCCGGGTGCGATCGACTGGCTCGATCAGCGACTGCGCGGTATCCCCGCGCCGAATGAATGCCCCGCCCGCTGAAAAGGGTTGCGGTGCAAGGATTTCGGCATCAGTTCGCCGCGGCCGACCCGGGTCGCGGCAATCCGAAGTGGTCGCGCAGCGTGGTGCCGGTGTATTCGGTGCGAAACAGCCCGCGGCTGCGCAGAATCGGCACCACCGTGCTGGTGAACACCTCGAGTCCGCCCGGATAGTAGGGCGGCATGACGTTGAATCCGTCGGCGGCGCCGTGACGGAACCAGTCCTCGATCGTGTCGGCGACCTGTTCGGGCGTGCCTGCGAAGACCCGGTGCCCGCGCGCACCCGCGAGCCGGTGCAGCAGCCCGCGCAGCGTGGGCCGCTCGCGGGTGACGATGCCCGCGATCACCTGCCGGCGGCTGGCCGCGTTGTCGGTGACATCGCCCGCGTCGGCGAACAATGCGGCGGGCACCGGTTCGTCGAGCGCCAGATTCCGCAGCGATTCCCCGGCGAGGCTTTCCAGCTGGCCGAGACCGTATTCGGGCACGGTGAGCTCGTTGAATTCGCGTTGCAACTGTTTCGCCTGTGCCTCGGTATCGGCGATGAACGGGCTGATACCCGGCAGGATCTTCACATGTTCGGGGTCGCGGCCGAAATCCCGGGCCCGGCGCTTGATGTCGGCGTAGAAGGTCTGGGCGTCCTCGAGCCGCTGATGGGCGGTGAAAATGGCCTCGGCGTAGCGGGCCGCGAAGGCTCGTCCGTCGTTGGAGGCGCCGGCCTGCACCAGCACGGGATGGCCCTGCGGAGTGCGCGCGGCGTTGAACGGTCCGCGCACGCGCAGATATTCGCCGCGGAAATCGATGCGATGAATCTTGTCGGGATCGGCGTAGATGCCGGCGGCGCGGTCGAGGAGCACCGCGTCGTCGTCCCAGCTGTTCCACAATCCGACGACCGCGTCGACGAATTCCCGTGCGCGCGCATAGCGTTCGGTGTGATCGGGGTGGCGGTCCAGGCCGAAATTGGCCGCGGCGAGGTCGGTTCCGGTGGTGACGATATTCCATCCGGCGCGCCCGCCCGAGATGTGATCGAGCGAGGAGAACAGCCGGGCCAGATTGTAGGGCTCGTAATAGGTCGTGGAGGCGGTCGCGATCAGGCCCAGACGCGTGGTGGCCGAGGCGATCGCGGTCAGCAGGGTGATCGGTTCCAGACCGGGCGCCGCGTTGTAGCGCACGTCGGTGCGCAGCGCGGGGCCGTCGGCGAAGAACACCGCATCGAGGGTGGCGGCCTCGGCGGTGCGGCCGATCTCCTGGTAATAGGTCACGTCGTAGATGCGGTCGGGCCTGCTGTCGGGGTGGCGCCACGCGGCCTCGTGATGGCCCGCGGGATAGATGAAGGCGTTCAGATGCAATTGCCGTTCACTCATACGAGCACACCCGTCCGATAGTCGCGATGAACCCGGTCTGCGGACCGGGCGACGGCAGTCAACCAAACGGGTGCGATCGCGTAAACGGTTTGTGCGGGGTGTGATTCGAATTCCGGCGGTGCCTGCTGCTTCAGCACAGAATCCTGCTGATCGTAAGGATTCTCCGCCGCCGGGGCGCGGGCGAGTATTTCTGTCGGGCATATGTCCGGCGACGGTTTCGGCCCCGTTTTCGAAGGAGTACGGCGATGAGCGAGGCATGGCAGATCGATGCCGATGTGCTGGTGATCGGTGGTGGACCGGCCGCCTGTTGGGCCGCGATCCACGCCCGCGAGGCCGGGGCCGAGGTGGTGCTGGTCGACAAGGGGTACTGCGGTACCAGCGGCGCGACCGCACCCGCGGGGACGGGCGTCTGGTACGTGGCACCGGATCCGGCGGCCCGCGCGGCGGCCAAGGCCAGTCGCGAGGAGCTGGGCGGCTTCCTCGCCGACCATCACTGGATGGACCGGGTGCTCGACCAGACCTACGCGAATATGCACCGGCTGGGCGAGGAGGGCCGCTACCCGTTCCCGGTCGACCCGCGCACCGGCAACCCGATTCGCACCGGCGTCCAGGGCCCGGAATACATGCGCCGCATGCGGGCGTGGGTGCAGCGGCTGGGCGTGCGGATCGTCGACCACGCCCCGGCCCTGGAACTCCTGGTCGATCGGGACGGCACGGTCCGCGGCGCGGCCGGCTACCTGCTGCACGAGCACCGCGACTACCGCGTGCACGCCGGCGCGGTGGTGCTGGCCACCGGCGGCTGCGCCTTCCTCTCGCGCGCGCTCGGCACCAACGTCGACACCGGTGACGGCACCCTCATGGCCGCCGAGGTGGGCGCACGCTTCTCGGGGATGGAATTCTCCAACGCCTATGGCATCGCCGCGAAGGGCTCGACCGTCACCAAGACCGCCTATTACCGCTACGCCACCTTCTTCCACGAGGACGGCAGCATTCTCGAGGGCGCCGGATCGGTGCAGGGACGGTCGGTCATCGCGCGAACCCTGTTGCAGGAGAGGGTATTCGCGCAACTGGATCGGGCGGACCGGACCACGCAGGAGCAGATGCGGCGCGGCCAGCCGAACTTCTTCCTGCAATTCGATCGCCGCGGCATCGACCCGTTCACCCAGCGCTTCGAGGTGGATCTGCTGGCCGAGGGCACGGTGCGCGGCACCGGCGGGATCGAGGTGGTCAGCGACGAATGCGCGACCTCGGTGAGCGGCTTGTATGCCGCGGGCGACGCCGCCACCCGCGAACGCATCTGCGGCGGATTCACCGGCGGCGGCAGCCACAATGCGGCATGGGCGATGTCGTCGGGGAGCTGGGCGGGACGGGGTGCGGCGCGATTCGCGCGGCGCGGTGGCCGTCCGGACGGTCTGACGCGAGCCGGGCGAACGGGGTTGCGGCCCACCGGGTCCGGGCGCATCGGCGCGGACGAGGTGCTCGCCGCGGCACGCGCCGAACTGCTGCCGGTGGAGAAGAACTATCTGCGCCACGGTGACCGGGTCCGTCCGGCGTTGGCCGCCCTGGACGCGGTGTGGACGGAGGCGGCCGCGGGGCTGCGGGCCACCGGCGCCGACCGCGTGCGGGCGCGCGAGGCCGCCGCGATCACCGCGGTCGGGCGGCTGATGTACCGATCGGCGCTGGCGCGCACCGAATCTCGCGGTATGAGCAAACGGGCCGACCATCCGGAGCTGGATCCCGCACAGCACCACCACATCCTCAGCGGCGGGCTCGACGAGGTGTGGACGGTGGCGGCGGCGCTGCGGTCGGCCGATGCTCCCGCGGTCGCGGCGGTGGCCTGATGATCGAACTGGTTCACGCCCCGGCCTGCATCGCCTGCGACAAATGCGTCGACGTCTGCCCGACGAACGTCTTCGACCGCGGTCGTGACGGAATTCCGGTCATCGCACGGCAATCCGACTGCCAGACCTGCTTCATGTGTGAGGCGTACTGCCCGACCGACGCGCTGTACGTGGACCCGCAATCCACGCCGCTGCCGCCGCACCAGGCGGTCCCGCGCGAGCACATCGGCGCGTATCGGCGCGAGATCGGCTGGGGGAAGGGACGCCGGCCGGGCAGTCTGACGGCGGTGGGGCCGGAACTTCCGCCCGGCCCGGCGCCGAAGCCCTCGGGGGCGTGATCCGGTCGCCTCGGTAGCAAGCGATGTCACCTCGGCGCGGACCGACAGCTCATGTGCGGCGAGGTGAAACAATCGGGCTCCCAACACAATTCCCGATTCGCTCGAAATGATCCGGCTGAATGCAACCGGTGGCGACGAGGGCGGCTATCGATACCGTCGGGGGATGGGTAGCAGTGCGCGACGCCGGCCGCTGAAGATCGTGACCGGGGTCAGTGGTTCGCCGAAAATTTACGATGCCGCGATCGATCCGCGGCGCTCGACGCTCGACGATGCGCTGGGTGTCGCGAAACTCGCCGAGGAACACCGCTTCGACGCCCTGTTCGCGGCGGATCTGCTGAGTTTCGGCGCGCAGGGCGCCATCGGGGCGCAGGAACCGCTGATCTTCCTGTCCGCCCTCAGCGCGGTGACCCGGCATGTGGGCCTGATCGCCACGGTCACAACGACTTTCCACCATCCGTACAACCTGGCGCGACTGTTCGGGACGCTCGACCACATCAGCAATGGGCGCGCCGCATGGAATGCGGTGACCTCCTCTCTGGGGGAGGAGAACTACGGTGCCGGGGACCTGCCGAGCCCGGAGGAACGCTACGCCCGCGCGACCGAAGTCCTCGAAGTCGCGAACGCGCTGTTCGACAGCTGGCAGCCGGGCGCGCTCACGCCGGACGGTCACGGCCGCGCTGTCCTGGATGCCGAGCGGGTCCGTCCGATCGACTATGCCGGACGCTATTTCACCGTGCGCGGGCCGCTGAACATTCCGCCGCTGCCGCAGCGACGCCCCGTGCAGTTCCAGGCCGGGCAATCCGAGGGTGGCGTGGAATTGGGCGCCCGGTTCGCCGAGGTGGTGTTCACCTCACTGGCGACGCTCGACGACGCGCTCACCTACACGAAGAAGATCCGCACGCGCGCAGCGGAATTGGGCCGCGCCGACGGACTGCCGTACATCTTCAGCTCGCTGCACACCACCTACGGCGCCACCGAGGAGGAAGCGCGGCGGCTGGTTCGCGAACGTGCCGAGGCCACCGATTTCGAGGCGGGCCGCCACGCGCTGGCCGATATGCTCGGCGGCGAGATCGACCTGTCCGAACTCCCGCTGGACCGGCCGATCCCGGACTCGCTGCTGCCCGATGTGCATGCGGTGAACCGGCGCCGCGGCCGCGTGGAGATCTTCACCGCCCTGGCTCGTTCCGGAAAAACGTTGCGCGAGTTGATCATCGCCGCCAAGGACACCGGCCACTGGGCCGCCGCCGGCACTCCCGAACAACTCGCCGACGCGATTCAGGAGCGCTACGACGCCGGCGTCCTCGACGTGATCGGCCTCGGTGGCCTCGACGACCCGCGCAACCGCGACTTCCTGCTCGAGGGCCTGCTCCCCGAACTTCGCCGCCGCGGCATCGTCGGCTCCGACTACGTGGGCGAGACCTTCCGCGACAACCTCGAACTACCTCCGTTGCCGCCGCGGAACTCCTGACGCGCTCTTCAGAATTCGAGGACGATCCGGCCCCGGACACCGCCGGCTTCGAGCAGCTCATGCGCCCGGGCGGCGTGCTCGGCGGGGAAGGTCCCGGCCACGCGCAGGGTGAGTGCGCCCTCGGCGGCGAGGCGGCTCAATTCGCTCAGCGCATGCGGTTCGTCCAGATGGTCGGCGACCATCACGAGGTGAACCGAAATGCCGCGCTCCGGCGTGGCTCCGCCACCCAGAGCGGCGGGCCGCAGGAGGACGAAGGCACCGCCGTCGCGCACCGCCGCGAGCACGGCATCGCCTTGGAGCGCGGTGTCGATCAGCGCGTCCACGCCGTCGGGAGCGTGGGCGCGGATGCGGGAGGCGAGGTCCTCGCCGCGCGGCAGGACGACATCGGCGCCGAAGTCGCGGACCAGCTGCTCATCGTCCGGTTTGGCATCGGCGATCACGGTGTAGCCGCGCGTCTTCGCCAGCTGGATCACGTAACCGCCGACCGCACCGGCGGCCCCCGTCACCGCGATCGTGCGCCCCGCGCGCGGATCGAGCGCGTCCAGGGCGAACCAGGCGGTAAGGCCGTTCATCGGAAGCGTTGCGGCGGAGACGAAGTCGCTTCCCTCGGGCAGACGCGCCACCTGGCTCGCGGGTACCACGATCTTCTCCGCGTAGGCACCGCCCCCGGCGAGTACCGGTAGCGTGATCGCGACGACCCGGTCGCCACTGCGCCAGCCGGTTTCGGGGTCGGCCTCGTCGATGATTCCCGCGGCGTCCCAGCCTGGTACGTACGGCGGCGTCACCTCCCGGTAGCGATCGTGCGCCATACCGGACCGGGTCACGGTGTCGGACGGGTTCACGGCCGCGGCCGCCACCCGGATCCGCACCTCGCCGGGACCGGCGTGCGGTTCGGGCACCTCGACGGGTTTCAGTACCTCCGGACCACCCGGCTCCTCGAATCCGATCGCCAGCATCGCACCTCCCGAGTTCGCAGTCTGCTATCTCCCGGGGCAACCGCCGTCTACCGGAGATTTGTTCCGCGGGGTGCGAAGACGCCGGTACGCGCAGTACCGTAGCCGGTTTCGCGAGCCGTCGGTCGACTCAGCCGTTCACAGCGGTTCTGGCGCGAACGAGGTGCGGGCCCGGGAGCGCCGGTCCGTCGGCGGGAAGGTCGGCATAGGACCGCACCAGCGCGATCCCCGAGTGGTCCTCGATGTCGGTGAATCCGGCCGACTCCAGTTCGCTCCGCATCTGCTCTTCGGTGAAGAAGCTCACCCACGGTTCACCCACGGCCGCAACGCGTTTACCGCGAGCCTGCTGTCCCGCGTCGGGTGGGTAGGAGTAATCGAACACCAGGTCCGCACCGCCGCCCTGGCCGGCGATGTAGCGCAGCGTCTCGGCGATGGCGTCGTGTTCGAGGTAGACCACCACGCCGAGCCACACGTACACCGCGCTGCGGGCACGATCGAGTCCCGCCTGTGCCAGCGCGTCGGCGAGGTCGTCGCGGTGGAAATCCACCGGAGCGAAGATCATCGACTGCGGAACCTCGATTCCCGCTTCGGACAACCGATTTCGCTTCCACGCCTGGGTGTCGGGGTGATCGACCTCGAAGAACCGCACCTCCGGGTGAGGATTGCGGTAGGCGGCGGTATCCATACCCGCGCCGAGCACGACCACCTGGCGGGTTCCGCCGGCGACCGCCTCCGCGACGGTGTCGTCGGCGAAGCGACTGCGCGTGGCGAGGAACAGCCGGCGCCGTCGGGCCAGTTCCGGATCCACCCCCTTGTCGAACGGATTGTCGCGAGCCGCTTGTTCGCCGACGATCCGCACTGCCAGCGGATCGGTGAAGATCCGCGGTTCGTCGGCGAGCTGGTGATAGGCCCGCGCCTGTGCGGTGGCCATCGCGGTTGTGCTGGGTTGCCCGACCTGCATACCGGTCACCGTACGCCCGGGTCGCGGCCTGCTCATCGCGAGATCCGTCACGCGTACTTGCCGGGGGTTCGCTGGTTACCCGTTGTGAAACTGGAACACGTTATAGATTGTGGGCAGTCGAGAGTCTGGAGGAACGATGTCCGCGAACGCGTCGGCGGCGGAACTGCTCGCCACGGTGGAACGATCCCCGCAGGCGGTCGCGGTGCACGATCGCGCGGCCTGGGTGGATCTGTTCGCACCCGACGGCCGGGTCGAGGATCCGGTCGGCTCGCGCCCGCACATCGGCCGACAGGCGATCGAACGCTTCTACGACACCTTCATCGGCCCCAACCACATCGTCTTTCATGTCGACCACGACGTGGTACGCGGTGCCACGGTATTCCGGGACCTCGTCCTCGACACCACCATGTCCACCGGTGTGACCCTGCGCGTGCCGATGCACCTGCGCTACGACCTGACACGCGTCGCCGGCGAATGGAAGATCGCCCGCCTCTACGCCCACTGGGAGCTACCGGTGATGGTCGGTCAACTGCTCGCCGCCGGCGGGCGCGGGCTCGCCGCGGCCACGAAACTCGCGCCGCAGCTACTCGGAAACCAGGGCATCGGCGGCGCTGTGGGTTTCAGCCGCGGTTTCATCCGGGTCGGCGCGGCCGGCAAACGCGCCGCCACCGGATTGCTGGAAGCGGCCGGTCGCGGCGACGTCGCCGGTGTGCGCGCGGTACTGAGCCCCCGCGCGGTCGTGGAATGGCCGGCCGGTTCCGATGTGGGCCATGCCGAATTCGTCAAGCGGGTGCGCGGACTCGAGGTCGGCAAGACCATCGCGGCGGGCCGATTCGTGACCGTCAGCGTTCGCACCCCGGCCGAACGCGGAATCGCGGAACTGGAGGTCGACGGCCGGCGGGTGGTCGCATTGCGCGGCTTCGTCGCCGAGGACTGAACCCGCCGGGCGATGAGGTCGCGGTTCCCCGAGCTCAGCCGTGGCTCGTAATCCGGGCATGGACATGCATGTCGTGGCGCCCGTCCGGATGCGGCGCCGCCGAAACCAGCGTGCCCTCGTACCGAAAGCCGGTCTTCTCCGCGACCCGGCACGACGCCGTATTCGCCGACGAATGGCGCAGGAACACTCGCAGGAATCCGATGTCGAAGGCCAGTGCGTCAACGCGGTCACAGCAGCCGGGACGTACCCGTGTCCACGCTGCCCCGGCACGGCCCAGTACGCGAGTTCGCCCTCCCCGTAGGCGAGGTCGAGATGCCGGAAACCGGCTCTGCCGACGACGCGCCGACCGGAGGTGATCGCCCAGTGGGCGCCGGTCTCCAGTCTCCACGCGCTCTGCCACCGGTCGATCATTTCCCGTGCTTCGTCGAGATCCGTGAGTGTTCGGCAGTGCCATTGCTGAATATCGCGGTCCGCGTACACGGCCAGGAGTAATTCCGCATCGTTCGCATCCCACGGCCGCAGCCGGAGCTCGCTGCCCACCGCTACTTCGGGTTGCTCGTTCCGCGACAGCATCCCCGCCGTGATGACATCGGAAGTGAGATAAGGCATTTCCCCCGCTCCGTTCGGCGTGGCGCGTCCGCTCACACACTCCATCACGCCCGTGCGCGTGTGGTCGACCGATAGCCTCGTGGTGTACGTGCTGGCTCAGTTCATCGCGAAGCCTTCGGTGGAGAAGGTGAAACCCTTTCCGGAGGCATCGTCCCTACACGACACACCCGAGTCGCGGGCTGTGCAGGTGAAGCCATCCTCCGACAGGGATGTGTTGTAAGGCAACACTTTCGCCTCATCCGGCGTCTGCCGGAACACCGCTTGCCCCAGTACCGCGAAACGGGGCTCACTGCCGCGCTCGATCATGATCGTGTCGGGCGCGACCTGTTTGTGGGAGTAGTGGCTCTCCACCGTCGGAGCGCCTTTCACGCCGATCCCCGCGCCGGTGTTCGTCGCGGGCTGGCATCCGGCCATATGTGGTTCACCCCCGACGACGATCGCGCAATGCCACCGCCCGGCCGGAGTGGTGAAGTAGTAACCGTCGATACCGCCCGATGTGGCGAAGTACGACCGGGCATCAGCCATCGCTACGCCGGGCATCGCCATATTCGACAATGCGGCCGATGTGGCTGCGGGCGAGGCTGTCCCGACACTGCGCATATCGCCGGCCGCCTGGTCGTCGCCGACCGCCTCGCCGGCCGAACCACCGCACCCGACAACGCCCATCGTCAGCAAGCAGATCGAGATCGTGACGAACGGTGAAAGAACTGCACGCCTGTTCATCGCACGCTTTCCGAAACCGTCACGGTCTCATCAGGTTCGAGTGGTCGGCCGACTTGCCGCAGAACGGCTACCGATTATCGCGGGGCTGGACGGCGTCCACAATAAGCCGTTCGACCGACAACCGCGCAGGTCTTCCGTATTGTTCGGTTCGCCGCGCGGAGTGTCGGGCGGCGCGCCGGAAAGCCTGGAGAGCTGGGCTCTGCCGCGAAACACCTACGGAAAACGATTCGCGATGGCCGTTGCGATCTCATTCGGCGCGTGCTCCTGGATGAAGTGCCGAGCACGGGGTAGTTCGACCGTTTCGACATCGGTGAAGGCGGCCCGCATGCGCGGGATACACGCTTTCGGCCGGAACACGGGGTCGCGCATCCCCCACACCAACAGCGTCGGCTTGTCGCCGAGACGCGTGGGAACGTCTCGGGAAAGCTGCTCCAGCAGTGGAGTCGCAGCACGGATTTCTCTGGGCATCACCGCCAGTCCGCGACGCGCCGCCGCGGTGGGTTGTACCGCGCGATAATGCTCGGCTTCGGCCGCGGTGAGTGTGCGCCCCAATTCCGAGAGCAGCACGCGCTCGATGAGGAAATTCTGCTCGAGTATTCGGCGCTGCATCGGACGGCTGCTCATGATCGCGCTGAATGCCTTGTTGGCCATTGCCGCGATCGGCCAGAACACCGTGTTACCCAACACGATTCCCCGCACCCGATCCGCCCGCGCGACCGCCGCGCCCAACCCGATGGGGCCGCCCCAATCCTGTCCCATGACGATGAACTCGTCGAGCCGCAGATGATCGATCAACTCGCCGAGCACCGCGGTGACTTCGGCGACGGTATATCCGAAATGGGAAGGTCGCTCGGACAATCCGAACCCCGGATAATCCACCGCGACGCACCGATATCGATCCCGCAATTCGGTGACGATGTGACGATAGAGGAAACTCCACGTCGGGGACCCGTGGCAGAACAGGATCGTCGGCCCGGACCCCTCGTCGATGTAGTGCATGCGCCCGGCCGACGAGTCGAACCAGCGCGACTCGAACGGATACAGACTCTTGTCCGGAACGAAATCGATCGTCATGGCGCCCTCCCTCGAGGCCCAGGCTATCCCCGCCCCCCGCCCGGCCGGTACGCCCTGCGACCCGAATCACCAAGGTCGCCAGACCTGGAAACTCGGGGCTGTTTCGCTCTGCCAGGGCTTCTTACGCTTCGAAGTGTTACCGGGCCGCAGTCAGCCCCGACACTCATCGATACGGAGAAGTCCTATGAGCAAGCGATTCGCCGCCACCGTATTGACCGCTGCCGCCCTGGCACTGCCGCTCGCGGCCGCGCCGTCGGCATCCGCGGACACGACCGGCACGGGTTCGGCCTCGGGCTCGGCGACTGCGCTGAGCAATCTGATCTGTGAGTTCCGGGACTACCTCGGAATGGGCGGATGTGTCTACGACATGCCGTGAAACCTCCGTGCCCCAGGCAAATTCGTGTGCGACCGCCACGAAGAACGGGCAGGCTGTCCCGAATGCAGGCGCGTGGTGTCCCCGAACTGATCGAACTCCTGGCCACCGGCGACCGCGTGCTCGTGGAGGCCGGCCCGATGGATCGGATCTGGGGTATCGGCCTGGCCGCCGACGATCCGCGCGCCGAGGATCCGGCGCAATGGAAGGGGCTCAACCTGCTGGGGTTCGCGCTGATGGATGCCCGCGACGTTGTGCGGACCGCCCACTGACCGACTGCCGAGGCGCAGGGACAGCCCTCCCGCACCGATCCGTGCTGGGAGGTGGATGTCCTGCTCGACAACGCCGGAGTGAGCGTGTCGAACAATTTTCCGCCTCCGGCTTGACCTTGACCCTGGGGCAGGGTTCGACGATGGTCCGCATGAACGACAACGCACTGCACGCCATCGCCGACCGGATCCGCTCGCAGGTGGACTCCTTCTGTGAATCGGACCAGGTTCCTGGCTACGTCGCCGGTGTCTCTCATGCGGGCGAACAGATTCTCGTCTCGCACGGCACCGCGAACCTCGCCACCGGCGCCCCGATGCGCGAGGACACCGGGTTTCTCTTCGGTTCCGTCACCAAGGTGCTCACCACCACGCTCGTACTGCAGCAGGTCGAACGCGGACTGCTGAAACTCGATGCGTCCGTGGTGGACTATCTGCCGGAATTCGCGCTCGCCGAACCGGGCGCCGCGGACAAAATCCTGGTCCGGCACCTGATTTCCCACACCAACGGTATCGACGCGGACCTGTTCTTTCCCGACGCCGAGGGCCGCGACGCGCTGAAACACTACATCGAGGGCCTCGCGCAGTGCGGCACCCTGTTCGCACCCGGCGAGCAGCTCAGCTACTCCAACGGCGGCATGATCGTGGCGGGCCGGCTGCTCGAGGTGGTCACCGGGACGCCCTACCCGGACCTGCTGCAGCGGGAATTGTTCGACCCGGTAGGCATGACGACGTCGAGTACTTCTGCGCGACAAGCGATTCTGCGCAGCACGGCGGTCGGCCACTTCATCGACCCCGAAACCGGGAGCGTCGCGCCGACCGGCATGTTCATGCTTCCCGACACCTGGGGACCGGCCGGTGGCACCCCGATCGGCACGGTCGCCGACCTGCTGGCGCTCGGACGCACCCACCTCGCCGGTGGCGTCGCGCCGACCGGTGTTCGGGTCCTGTCCGCGGAATCGACGGCGACGATGCAACGAGCCGCCCACGATATGCGCACTCCGAACGTCCCGCCGATGGGACTCGGCTGGGTGCGGTATCCGTTCGGCGACACCACGGTGCTGGCGATGTCGGGCGCGTCACCGGGCGGGGTGTCCATTCTGTGTGTGGTCCCCGAATACGACCTGGTCTTCACCGCCTTCGGCAACACCTCCGGAGCGATCGTGCTGCACGACCGGCTGCTGCGGTGGCTGCTGACCGAATATCTGGGCATCGAAATCCCCACGCTAGTCGAGGAATTCGATGCGGAGTTCGACCTCACCCCGTACGCCGGCACCTACCGGTCGGGCCAACTCCGCGTCGATGTCGACATCGTCGACGGGCAGCTCGAGGAGCGCGTGACCTACGAACCCGACGACGCGACGCAGGAACGCATCTTCACCGCATTCGCCGGAGGTGCGACCTCGGCACCGCCGCAACGGTACGTACCCGTCCGGCCCGGTCTGTTCGCGCCCGCGGGCTATCCGCCGGAAATCTTCGACGGGTACCTGCGGTTGCTGCTCGTCTCCTATCACGACATTCGTGACGGCCGTGCGCGGTTCCGCAATGCCGGCGGCCGCCTGACCCGGCGTTCCTGACCGCCCCGGCGCGCGGAAGGATGTCCCCATGCTCACGATCGGACAGCTCGCGGACTATGCGGGCGTGACCGTCAAGGCCGTGCGCCACTATCACCAGCGCGGTCTGCTCGCCGAACCCGACCGCGACGCCTCGGGCTATCGCCGCTACACCGCGCAGCACGCGATCGACCTGGTCAAG
>NZ_BAFW01000379.1 GCF_000308535.1 Nocardia cerradoensis NBRC 101014
GGACCGGCGGGGTACCGGTAGTCCTCGTCGAGTTCGCCGATCGAGACCGTGAACGAACCCGACGCACCGCCGTGGTCGTGCGGTTCGGTGCCTTGTCCGGGCGCCCACGACAGCAGCCACAGTTCCACGCCCATCGTCAGCGCGAGCCGGGTCCACCAGCGCCGCTCGGTGTCGAACCGCACGATATCCAGCAGCGGTGTCGCCAGTTCGCTCGCCACCACCGCGGTGAGCTCGTGCAGTTCGGCCGGTGTCCACAGCGTGCGCTCGGCCACCACGGCGTCGCGGAGTAGCGGCACGTCGACGCCCGGATGAATATCTTTCGCGTGCTCGAGTCGCACAGGCACGGACGTCGTCACCACTACCCCTTCCACACCGCGGTCACGCGAATTCTTCGCCGCCACACGCGGTTTGCCACCATCCAGACTCACGGTGAGCGAAACTCGGGATGCCGTTCGATCTTCTCGACGGGCCGCCGCACGGGATGAACCACGGCCGGACGGACAGGTGGATGAGACACCGTGTCCGACAGCCTGCGTCCCGAGAATCGATTCCTGTTTATCCGCGAGCGGCCCGGCTTCGAATCATTAGGTGTTACGCCGGTGGCGGAGGTGTCGTCGCGACGGCGTGACGTCAGCTGCTGTCTCGCCGAATCACCGCGGTGGTCCGGCCACGGATGAGGTGCTCGGATGACCAGTGCTGCCGGAATCGATGAGATGGGACCGATCGACTATCTCGTCATCGAGTTCCCCGCGGGCCGCCCGCCGGACGGTTCGGCATTGCCGGTACTGCGTGATCTGGTCGGCCGGGGCATCATCCGCGTGCTGAATCTGGCGTTTCTCCGCAAGGAGGGCGACGGGTCGCTGACCGGCATCGATATCGCCGATATCGGACTCGAGTGCGAAACGAGCGTGGCCTTGTTCGCGGAGGAGACGACGGGTGTACTCGACGACGGCGATCTGCGGGAGGCGGGCGCCGCATTGCATCCCGGGCGTTCGGCCGCCGTGCTGATCTACGAAAACACCTGGGCGGCACCGCTGTCGGTGGCTCTGCGACGCAACGGCGCCGAAACCGTCGCGGCGGGCCGCATTCCGGTCGAGGCGATACTGACGACCTTGGACACTCTCGACGACAAGAACTGACACCGGCGATTCAGCTGCCGAGAACGTGGACGCGCACCTCGTCCGTCCATTGCACGTACTCGACCCGCGTCCCGTCGGGGTGGCGGGCGTAGACGACCTCGCCGGTGGCGGAGGTGACCGGCTCGCCGAGGATCGAGCCGCCGATCTCGTCGAGGAACTCCGCAAGCCCGCCCAGATCGTCCACGATCACCGGGCCGACGGTGCCGCGATATCCGTCGATCGCCGCGTCCGGCCCCGCGACGACGAGAAAGCTTCCGACAGCGGCGATTTCGGCTTCCTCGAAATGAAAGCGCAGGTCGGCCGGCGCGCCGACGAGTCGTTCGTAGATCGGCAGGGCCGCATCCATATCCGCGACGAACAGCCGGGCATAGGTCTCGAGAATCCGCACCCCTCGCACGCTACGGTCGATCCCTACGCTGGGTAAGTACGCACTTGCAGGTGAGAGGGACGCGGTGACGGAGCAGGAGCAGGCGGCGGCGGTCGCACGCCGAATCTTCGCGACCCTGTCCACCAAGTGGGCGCTGGCCGTCCTGGAGGCGATCGGTGACCATGAGCGCCGGTTCGCCGAACTACACCGCGCCGTCGAGGGCATCAGCTACAAGATGCTGACCCAGACGCTGCGCACTCTCGAAGCCGACGGCATCGTCGTACGCTACGACCACCACACCGCGAATCCGCGCGTCGACTATTCCCTGACCCCGGCCGGGCGCGACCTGCTCGCCACGGTCCACCAGCTGTGCACCTGGTCGCGCACGCATCTGCGCGAGTTGCTCGCCGAAAGCCATGCAGCCCAGCAGGATCGGCATGATCACACGGGTGCGCCCGATGGCGGTGGTGCCGGGCCGAAATATCGGTCCGGCAGCGGCTGTTGTGCAGGGTTGTGAGCAATGGCGAGGTGAAGATCCGGTTCGGGGTGGGGACGGGTTCGGCCGCCGATCCGGATGATCTGGCGGCGCTGGTGGATCGGCTCGAGGCGGCGCGGGTCGATTCGCTGTGGTTCTCCGAACTGGTCTTCGCGCCGGCCGTCGATCCCACGGTGGGGATGGCGTTCGCGCTGGCCCGCACGAGCCGTCTGAAGGTCGGTACCTCGGTCGCGATTCTGCCCGGGCGCCATCCCGTACTCGTCGCCAAGCAGTTGGCGTCCCTGGCCGCCCTGGCTCCGAAGCGGGTGCTGCCGGTGTTCGGATTACAGCCCGCGGGGCCCGGGGAGAAGGAACTGTTCCCGGTGCCGGGGCCGCGCGGCGCCGTCTTCGACGAATCGCTGCGCCTGCTGCGGGCGGTGTTGCGTGCCGACGATGTCGATTTCGACGGCGACTACTTCACCGTTCGCGCGGCGACGGTCGGACGGCGACCTGCCCGCCCGCTCGACATCTGGCTCGGTGGTCGCGCACCGGGCGCCTTCCGCCGCATCGGCCGATACGGTGACGGCTGGCTGGGCAGCTTCGTGACCCCGGCCGAGGCCTCGGCCGGAGTCACGGCGATCAATGCGGCGGCGGCCGCGGCGGGCCGGGAGATCGAAGCCGACCACTTCGGCATCACACTGCTGCTCGCGGAGAACGGCATCCCGGCCGAACTGGCGGCCCGGACCCGCGCGCAGCGACCGGGTGCCGATCCGGGCGATGTGATCGCCGGAAGCTGGGCGGATCTGCACCGGCTCGTGGACGGGTATCTCGCGGCCGGATTGAGCAAATTCGTGGTGGTGCCGGCCGACGGCACGATATCGGCGCGATTCGTGGACCGGTTCGTCACCGAACTGCTGCCGCGTCAGAACTGAGGACGCGCCACCGGCGCCGGCCGAAACCGTGCGCCGAGGGTGTCACGGCACGTCGATGACGAGCTTGCCGGCGTTGTGCCCCTCGTCCAGCTGCTCGTGGATCGCGACGATGTCGTCGAGTGGCATGGTCTTCGCGATGCGCGGGTGGACGAGGCCGCGCTCGAACAGCGGCGTCATCTCGGTGAGCCGACGACGTTCACGGCTGAGGAAGATGCCGTAGAGCGTCTGGTTGCGCTGGTAGAGGTCGTCGAGCCGGCCCTCCGGACCCAGAATGGTGGCGATGCGTCCGCCGTCGCGGGTGGCGGCGCAACTGCGGCCGACATTCTCACCGCCCACGGTGTCGAGTACCGCGTCGACGCCGGCGCCGTCGGTGTGCGCGCGGGCGACCTCGACGAAGTCCTCGCTCTTGTAGTCGATCGGGGTCGCGCCGAGATCCCGCAGCAGCCCCTGATGGTCGGCTCCCGCGGTGGCCAGCACGGTGGCGCCGGCCGCGCGGGCGAACTGCACCGCGAACGTGCCGACACCGCCGGATCCGCCGTGTACCAGCACCGTCTGTCCCGGGCGCACGGCGAGCCGGCGCACGATCGCCTCCCACGCTGTGCCGCCCGCCAGCGGAATCGCGGCGGCCTCCGCGAACGACAGGGTGGTGGGTTTGGGCGCCACGATCGTGGCGGCCGCCACGTGGTACTGCGCATAGGCGCCGCCGCCCGAGGCCAGTTCCGACGTGTAGTACACGGCATCGCCGACCGCCACGTCGGTGACACCGTCGCCGACCTGTTCCACCTCGCCGGCGACATCGCTGCCGATCACGGCGGGCAGTGGCAAGTTCGGATTCGCCAGTCCGCGGCGGATGATTCCGTCCACCGGATTCGCGCTCGACGCCCGGACCCGCACCAGCACCTCCCCCGGTCCCGGACGTGGCGTGTCGACGTCCTGAACGGCCAGCGCGTCCGGACCTCCGAATTCCCGCAGCACCGCTGCACGCATGCGCATCTCCTCCTTCGAACGGTCAGCCCGCGACACCGGCGGATGCGGTCCTGCGGGGCAGGGAGCGGATCAGTTTGCGATTGGCGAAGCCGAACATGCCGAGTTCGGACAGTTCGCGGCCGAAACCGGACTGTTTCACGCCGCCGAAGGGCAGATCGGCCTGCGAGGAGGTCGGATGGTTGATCCACACCATGCCGCTGTCGATCTGCTCGGCCACCGCTCGCGCGCGGTCCGGGTCACTGCTGTACACGGTGGCGCCGAGACCGAACTTCGAGGTGTTCGCCAGCTCGATCGCCCCGCGTTCGTCGCCGACGCGGTACACCACCGCGACCGGGCCGAACAGTTCCTCGGAGTAGGCGCGCATATCGGGAGTGACATCGGTCAGCACCGTCGCGTCGACGAAGGCGTCGCGCCGCCCCGGCGCGGGTACCTCCGGCCGGCCGCCGCCGGTGACCACGGTGGCGCCCTTCTCCCGCGCATCCTCGACCTGTTCCAGCAGGTCGTCGGCGGCCTTCGTCGAGGACAGCGGGCCGAGTGTGATTTCCGGATCCGACGGATCGCCGGGGCGCAATGCGCCGAACCGCTCGGCCAGACCGGCCACGAAGCGGTCGTACAATTCGTCCGGAACGATGAAACGCTTTGCGGCGACACAACTTTGACCGGTATTCGCCATTCGTCCGGTGGTCGCCGCATCGATCGTGTCGTCCAGATCGTCGGCATCGAGCACGATGAACGGGTCGCTGCCGCCGAGTTCGAGCACACATTTCTTGACGTGGCGCCCGGCGATCTCGGCCACCGACGCACCGGCGGCGTCGCTGCCGGTGAGGGATACCCCCTGCACGGCGGGGTGGGCGAGCACGTGCTCGACATCGGAGATCCGCAGGAAGACGTTGGTGTAGACCCCTTCGGGTGCGCCGGCGTCGGTGAAAATCTTCTGCAGTTCGATCGCGGTGAGGGCGCAGATCTTCGCGTGTTTGAGCAGAATCGTGTTGCCCAGCACCAGATTCGGCGCCGCGAACCGCACCACCTGATAGAGCGGGAAGTTCCACGGCTCGATACCGAGCAGCACTCCCAGCGGTGCGTTGACGATCCGGGCTTCGCCCTCGTCCACCGGCAGCGTGGTTGGCTGCAGGATTCGCGGTCCGTTCTCGCCGTAGTACTGCAGGATGCTCGCCGCGAGGTCGACCTCGAACTCGCTCTCGGAAATGCGTTTGCCCATCTCGCGGGTGATCAGCCGGGCGAGGTCGTCCTTGCGTTCGCGCATCAGATCGGCCGCCGCGGACACCACTCGAGCGCGCTGCTCGATCGGTGCCGCGCGCCACGACCGGTAGGCGTCGTCCGCGCGTTCGAGCAGGGCATCGAGTTGCTCGGTCGCCAGATAGGGCAGTTCGGCGAGGGTTTCGCCGGTATAGGCGTCGATCGTCTCGAACGGTTCGGCGTCGGGACCCGAGGCGCTCATCGGCTGGACATTGGTCGATGTCATCGGTCACCACTCCTCGTACGACGGAATCCGACCCGGTCGGTGCCGGTCGGTCTCGAGGGGTGGCTACCCGCCCACGGCGCACGAAACATCCGCGGGGTATCGGCGGCCCACCGGCCGGGGTGGGCCGCCGATTCCTCAGGAGACCTTGACGTTGGCCTCGGTCTTGAACTCCTCGCCCGCGATGATCTGCGAGACGAAGCCGTCCGGGCCCACCGGGCGGTCGCCGACCACGGTCACCCGGTGCAAGGTCCGGGTCACGTCGAGGTGGCCGAGATCCTGCGGGCCGAGGTGGGCGGTCGCGCGGTTGTCCCAGACGGCGACGCTGTTGGCGTCCCAGCGGAACCGGACCGTGTACCGGGGGCTGCTGAGGTGGCCGAAGAACAGCTCGAGGATCTTGGCACTCTCGACGGGAGAGAGCCCGGAGATGTGGTCGGTGAAGCCGGGGTTGACGAACAGTGCCCGTTCACCCGTCTCGGGATGCACGCGCACCACCGGATGTTCCGAGATCAGCAGATTGTCGTTGATCCGGCGCGCGTAGGCCTCGTTGTCGTCGAATTTGCGGCCCGCCGAGAACCGGTGCACCGCGGTGAGCCCGTCCGCGAACGCGCGCAGCGGCTCGGACAGACCCTCGTATGCCGCAACGAGATTCGTCCAGGTGGTGTCGCCGCCGAATTCCGGAACCACCTCCGAGCGGAGGATGGAGATGGCGGGCGGGTTCACCGAGGCCGTCACATCGGTGTGCCAGCCGCTGTAGTAGCTGTACTGGCGTTCCTGGGCGTCCGGCCGCGCCGAGCCGTAGCGCCGCTCGTAGACCTGAGGGTCGATGGTCAGGATCTGCGGGGCGTCGCTGGGCGGCGCGTCCTCGTGCGGGTGCGCGTGGGTGAGTTCGCCGAAGCGGCGGCCGAACTCGATCTGCTCGGCGTGGCCGAGGTGCTGGTTGCGGAAGAACAGCACCTTGTACTTCAGCAGTTTGCGGCGCAGCCGCGCGACGGTCTCGTCGTCGAGGGGCTTGCTCAGGTCCAGTCCGCCGATTTCCGCACCGATATGGCCGGCCACCCGATGCACGGTGAAAGTGCCGTCATTACTTTCGGTCGTTTCGTTCTTTTCGACAGCCAGTGTCATGTCACTACACTCCATCGCATTCGAATGCACCGGGCCGAGAGTCGCCATTGGTGCGGGAGATACCGTGGGACGCAATGCTTTCCGATCCCACGACGGTTTCGATGATAATTTCGGAACCGCTTCCGCCGCACTTGTTGCCGTCGCTGTGATTTCAAATATCCGCGTTATTTATTTTTCCCGGCAAAGAAATTCCGGGCGGTTCTACAATGGCATCCCGGCGCGCCGCTCGGCCGATTTGCCCGAGTTCGGATCACGCTGATGCGGAACGGTGCCGAACGTCGCCGGGTCTCGTAGGGTCGGCCGGAGACGTATGGGGACCAGACGGGACCGAGGCCTATGAGACCGGCGAGAGGGTGGCCGACGGCCGCGGGCGCGGTACTTCGCGCGATCTTGGCATTGGGTGGCGCATCGCGTTCGGTGGTCGCCGCCCACGCGGGGCTGTCCCCGGCGACGGTGACGAGTCAGACCCGCGCGCTGATCGAGGCGGGTCTGCTGCGCGAATCGCCCCCGGTGGACCGCTCGCAGCGGGTGGGCCGGCCGCATTCACCGCTGGAGCTCGATCGCCGGAACGCGGTGGCGGCCATTCATTTCGCGGCCACCCAGACCCGGGTGGCGGTGGTCGACATCGCCGGCACGATCGTCGCCGGTGCGCTCGTTCCGCATCGCACGCTCGAGGGAGCGGATCTGGTCGCCGACGCGGCCGCCGCACTCGCCGCCCTGCGCCGCGACCTTCCGGACGACACCCGCTTGTCCGGAGTCGGGGTCGCCACCGGCGGCTGGGTCGATCCGGAAGCCGGCGTGGTGCTCTCGCACCCGCTGCTGCGCCTCGAGGACACGCTCGTCCGGGACGTGCTGGTGCAGCTCACCGGCCTGCCGGTGGAACTCGACAGCCACGCCCGCGCGATGGTGCACGCGGAACAACTGTTCGGCGCACTGGATTTCGACGCCTCGGCCGCCGTGCTGTTCGTCGGCAATGTCATCGATGCGGCCTTCGCTGTCGACGGGCGCGTCCACTACGGCCCCGGGTCCTCGGCCGGCTCGCTGGCCACGCTCGTGCCGTCCGACCTCGGTCCGGGTGGCCCGGGCCCGCTCGACACCTATTCCGATCGTTCGCTCGAACGGCGCGCGGCCGGTTCGGGGATCATGGCGCAGCCCACGATTCCGGCGCTCATCGCCGCCGCCGAAACCGATCCGCGGGCCCATGCCCTGTTCGAGGACCGGGCGCGCGGACTCGCCGTGGTGGCCGCCGCGCTGCTCGACGTGCTGAATCCGGAGACGCTGATCATCACCGACCGGGCCTTCACCGGACTGCCGGCGGTGCGCGCCACCTACTTCGACGCGATCGCCGCGCGAGCGCAGGTGCGTTCCGCCCGGCACCGCATCATCGGCACCTCGTTCCCCAACCGCTCGCTGGAGACCGCCGCCGCGGCGGTGCTGCTGCATCGCCTCTACGCCGATCCGCTCGCCGTCGCAGCGGAGGGCTTCGGCGCCCACCGGAAGGAGGAACCGGCGGCGCGCTTCGAGTCACCGCAGTTCGAGTCTCGGTAATTTTAAGTAGACCGAATATTGTGGGCCGCAACATAATTCGCGACGATCGATAGATGAGAAAGCTCATCGAAGCGCGACCGTCTACGCGTAGGATGCGCCTCACCCGCAGGGTCGGCGCGGCGTCGTTCGTGGTGCTGGTCGCCGCCTGTGCCTCGTCGGCCTGCGCGGCCTCCGGAGGGTCGGCCGACTTCAGCAAACCGCTACCGACCAGCGTGCCGGCGGGTACCTCGCTGAAGATCTCGGCGACCGATATGAAGGTCGCTCTGACCAGCAGCGGCCAGATCGACAAACTGCCCTTCACCGTGCCCGACTGGCCGAACGTCTCCGCCGGCCCGGATGTGATCCAGGCCTTCAAGGGCGGGGCGGTGGAGTTGGCGAGCAATGCCGGAATCCCGTCCATCCAGGCCCACGCACAGGGCCTCGACACCCGCATCGTCGCCGTGCTGTGGCGCAGTACCCCCAACTACGGCCTGGCCACCGCCCCGGGCAGCACTATCCACAACCTGCAGGACCTGCGCGGTAAGAAGATCGCCTTCTCGCCCGGCCAAGCGCAGGGCGGTGTGGTGCTGCGGACCTTGCAGCAGGCCGGGCTCACCACCTCCGACGTCACGCTCGTGCAGCTCAACAGCCCGCAATTCCTCACCGCGCTGCAGGGCAAACAGGTCGATGTGGCGCCGCTGGCCGAGCCGTCGCTGACGAAATACCTCGCACAATACAAATCCGAGGGCGCCGGCACGGTGCCGTCCGACGCGGTCGACGCGTTGAGCATTCTCTGGGCGCCGACCTCGGTGCTGGCCGACGACGCGAAACTCGCGGCCGTCACGGAATTCGTCAAATTCTGGGCGCGGGCGAAGGTCTGGGAATGGGAGAACCAGGACCGGTGGATCGCCGACTACTACGTCAAGAATCAGGGCGTGAGCGAGGCCGACGGCCGCCGCATCATGGCCACGACCGAACGGCCGTATTTCCCCGACAACTGGGACAAGTCGATCGACTGGGAACAGCAGACGATCGACTTGATCACCTCCTCGGGTGCGTTCGGGAAATCCTTCGACGCCCATCAGTTGTTCGATCGGCGATTCGAGAAGATCGCCGCCGACGCGGTGGCTCCGCAATATCGCACCAAGGCACAGGGGTGACCCGATGACCGTCGTCTCCGCACATCTTCCCGCTCTCGGCGCGCGTCCCGCCGTCGCCGCGGGTTTCACCGCCCGGCCCGCGCGCCGCCGCCTCGGCCTGCGCCGGCAGATCCCGTTCGCACGGCTACTCGGCGTGGTGCTGCTCCTCGCCGCCTGGTCGGCGGGGGCCTACCTGGGACTCCTCGATCCGCGGAAATTGTCCGCACCGTGGACGGTGGTGACGACCGGGTGGGACCTGCTCACCGAGGGGCAACTGCTCACCACCATCGCGGTGTCCATGCAGCGGGTGGCCACCGGGGTCTTTTTGGGAATCCTGATCGGCACCGCCCTCGCGCTGATCGCCGGCCTGTCCCGGGTCGGAGATTCGCTGGTAGACGGCGTGGTTCAGCTCAAACGCTCGATTCCCACGCTGGGCCTGGTTCCCCTGATGATTCTCTGGCTCGGTATCGGCAACGAATTCAAGATCGTGCTGATCATGCTCGCCGCCGCGGTGACGCTCTACGTGCCCACGCATTCCGCGCTGACCGGAATCGATCGGCGGCTCGTCGAATTGTCGGAGATCCAGGGCGTTTCCCGCTTCGACTTCATCCGGCAGGTGGTGATTCCCGGATCGCTGCCGGGCTTCTTCCTCGGGTTGCGGCTCGCGGTGAATACGTCGTGGCTGGTGCTGGTGGTGGTCGAGTCGGTCAACGCGACCGACGGCCTGGGAAAGATGATGCAGGACGCCCAGAACTACGGCCAGGCCGACGTCATCCTCGTCGCGCTCGCCGTCTACGGAATTTTCGGCCTGGCATGCGATTCCGGCATCCGGATCCTGGAGCGAAAGGTGCTGTCGTGGCGGCAAACTCTGGCGGACTGACCCCCGACCCCGGTGCGGGTGTGCAACTGGACGGGCTGACCCGCAGATTCGGTGGCCGAGCCGTGCTCGACAACCTCGATCTGACCATTCCCGAGGGCCAGTTCGTGGCGCTGCTCGGCAAGAGCGGATCCGGCAAATCCACGCTGCTGCGGGCGCTGGCCGGCATCGACCACGGTGTGGCGGGCGAGGGCCTGTTGCGGGTGCCGGAGCGGACGTCCATGGTGTTCCAGGACTCCCGGCTGCTGCCCTGGAAACGGGTACTGCCCAACGTTCTCTACGGTCAGCCCCGTTCCCGCCGGGCCGCGGCCTCCGCGTTGCTCGGCGAGGTCGGCTTGGCCGGTCGCGAAAAGGCATGGCCCGGAGAGCTTTCCGGCGGCGAGCAACAGCGCGCCGCGCTGGCCCGAGCCCTGGTGGGAGAGCCGGAACTGCTGCTCGCCGACGAACCCTTCGGCGCTCTGGACGCGCTGACCCGGATCCGCATGCACGCCCTGTTGCGCCGCCTCGTCGCGGCCCATCGCCCCACCGTGCTGCTGGTGACCCACGACGTCGACGAGGCGATCACGCTCGCGCAGCGGGTGCTGATTCTCGACCGCGGCCGCATCGACATCGACATCCCCATCGACATCGACGGCCCGCGCGACCCGGCGCAACCACAGTTCCAGCAGATCCGCCGCTCGCTGCTGAGCGCGCTGGGCGCCGATCCGATCGCGGCCTGAACGCCGAACCTTCACTACCGGAAAGAATTTCGTCTCCCTATGAGCAGAACCCTGCACTTGAACGCATTCCTGATGTCGACCGGTCACCACGAGGCGTCGTGGCGGCTGCCGGAATCGAACCCGTTGGCGCATGTGGATATCGAGCACTACATCCGCCTGGCGCAAACCGCCGAACGGGGCCTGTTCGACTCGATCTTCTTCGCCGATTCGCCGGTGCTGCAAGGGGATCCGGGCCGCCGACCGGTCGGCAAGCTGGAGCCGACGATTCTGCTGACCGCGATCGCGCTGCGCACCAGCCGCATCGGCCTCATCGCCACCGCGTCCACCAGCTACAACGATCCCTACAATCTGGCGCGGCGCTTCGCCTCCGTGGACTGGGTGTCCGGTGGCCGGGTGGGCTGGAATATCGTCACCACCGCGGGTGCCGACGCGGCCCGCAACTTCGGCCTCGACGACGTACCCGATCACCGGCTGCGCTACGAGAAGGCCGCCGAATTCGTCGATGTGGCGACCAAACTCTGGGACAGCTGGGACGACGACGCCTTCATCGGCGACAAGGAACTCGGCATCCACTCCGACCCGGACAAGGTGCGCGAGATCAACCATATCGGCGAGTTCTTCCGGGTGGCGGGGCCGCTCAATGTGCCGCGGTCGCCGCAGGGGTATCCCGTTCTGGTGCAGGCGGGTTCGTCCGAGGACGGGAAGGGGTTCGCCGCCCGCTACGCCGAGGCGGTCTTCACCGCACAGCAGACCCTCGAGGACGGCAAGCAGTTCTATGCCGATCTGAAGGAGCGCGCGCGCCGGCTCGGACGTGACCCCGGCACCGTCAAGATCCTGCCGGGCATCGTCCCGGTGATCGGCGACACCGAAGCGCACGCGCGGGAACTCGACGACGAGCTGACCCGCCTCATCCAGCCGGAATACCAGCGCCGCACGCTCGCCGAGCGGTTCAAGCTGCCGGTGGAGGCGCTGGATCTGGACAGCGAACTGCCCGCGGATCTCCCGACCGAGGACGAGATCCAGGGCGCGAAGAGCCGGTTCACGCTGATCGTCAACCTCGCTCGCCGCGAACGACTCACGGTGCGCCAGCTGATCGCCCGCCTCGGCGGAGGTCGCGGGCATCGGACCTTCGCGGGCACCGCGGAACAGGTCGCCGACACCATCCAGGAATGGTTCACCGACGGCGCCGCCGACGGATTCAATGTGATGCCCGCCGCCCTGCCGTCCGGGCTGGAGAGGTTCGTGGACGAGGTGGTGCCGATCCTGCAGGAGCGTGGCCTGTTCCGGACCGAATACGAGGCGACCACCTTGCGCGGGCACTACGGATTGGCGCGTCCGGAGAACCGGTTCAGCGTGGCGGCCGACGCGGCGATCGCCCGGTGAGCCGGACGGATTCGGCTGCCGATCAGGGGTGGGTGCGATATCTGCTGTATCGATGTCTGTCGCATCCGCGTGCCGTCGCGGGTGCGTCCGTCGGCGCCCTCGGTAGCGCCGCGCTGACCGCGGCACTCCCTCTGGTGGTGCGCCACGTCGTCGATACGCTGGGCGATTCCCGGGTACCGCTGGCCGCCGCCGTCACCGTCCTGATCGTCATCGGTGTGCTCCGGTTCGGGCTGTCGATGCTGCGCAGGGTGTGCTCGTCGACGCTGTCGCTGGGCGTCCAGTTCGATCTGCGGTCGGATCTGTTCGCCGCGCTGGTGCGGATGCCCGGCCGCGAACAGATGGCCGTGTCCACCGGACAGGTGGTGAGCCGCGCGATCAGCGACATCACGCTGATTCAGATGTTCCTGCAGCTGATTCCGATCGTCACCGGCAATGCGGCGCTGCTGGTGGCGGCGCTGGTGCTGATGGCGACGATGTCGTTGCCGCTCGCGGGTATCGCGCTGGTGCTGCTGCCGGCTCTGTGGTTCGTGACCCGGCGCTCGCAGCGAGAACTGTTTCCCGCCAACTGGGATGCGCAGGCCCAGGCGGCGGAGGTGGCGATGCGGGTGGAGTCCGCGGTCGCCGGTGTCCGCGTGGTCAAGGGGTTCGGGCAGGAGCGCCGGGAGACCGGTGAGCTGGAGCGGCGTGCCCGTGACCTGTTCCGGTCACGGCTGCGCGTCGTGCGGATCACCAGCCGGTTCACCCCCGCGATGGCGGCCCTGCCCGCCTTGGGTCAGGTGTTCATCCTGGTGGTGGGCGGTCTGCTCGCCCTGCACCAGAGCATCAGCCTGGGTACGTTTCTGGCGTTCATGACGTATCTCGGATCCTTCGTGAGTCCGGTACGGCAGTTCTCGACACTGCTGACGGTGAGCCAGCAGGGGAAGGCGTCGCTGGATCGGGTGCGCGAGGTCATCGATGCCGGGTCGGGCCGGGAGCCGGCCGCGGTTCCATCGCCCGCCACGGCCGTCGCACCGCCGCGGATCGACCTGTCCGGCGTGAGCGTGCGAATCGGCGACACCGCGGTTCTCGACCACCTCGATCTGACCATCCCCGCCGGGTCGACGGTCGCGTTGGCGGGCGGCGCCGGATCCGGGAAATCGACTCTGACCGCACTGCTGCCGCGGCTGATCGATCCGGATGCCGGGGTGGTGCGTCTCGACGGCGTGGATGTGCGCGAGGTGCCGGATCTCCGCGGCCGGGTCGCCATCGTCTTCGAGGACACACACCTGATGGCCGACACCATCCGGGCGAATGTGGCCTACGGCCGTCCGGAGGCCACCGACGATCAGGTCTGGCACGCCCTGTACCTGGCCGCGGCCGACGACTTCGTCCGGCGGCTGCCCGAACAGCTCGATACCCCGATCGGCGAACGAGGACAACGTCTTTCGGGCGGCCAGCGGCAACGACTCGCGCTGGCGCGTGCGCTGATCACCGACGCCCCCGTGCTGGTGCTCGACGATGCGACGTCCGCGATCGACGCGAAGGTCGAGCAGACCATCTTCGAACGCATTGCCGCCGAGGTGCAGCGCCGCACGACAGTCGTTGTCGCACATCGCGTGTCGACACTCGCCCTGGCCGATCGGGTGGTGATCCTGGACGACGGCCGGGTCGCGGAATCGGGCACCCTTGCCGAGCTCCAGGAGTCCGGAGCGCTGTTCGCGACGCTGTTCACGCCACCGGACGTCGCGGAAATCGGTGCGGCACTGCGCAGTACGACCGACGGTGTGCCGACCGAGATCCTGTGGGCCGAACCCGCCGAATATGGCGACGAGAGCCGCACCCTGGAGCAGATGGCGCGGGCGTTCTCGCACCATGCGGCCGGGGCGGGCGGCTTCGCGCGTGGCGGCGGCATGATGACCTCGGCACCGCCCAGCGGTGATGTGCAGGCCCTCATCGACGCGCTGCCGCCGGTAACCGGTGAACCCGCGGTACCCGAAACATTCACTCGCACCGCCGATCCCGAATTCGGGCTGCGCCGGCTGCTGCGGCCGTTCGCCGGTCCGCTGCTGGCCGGCCTGGGCCTGGTCGCACTGGACGCGATCGCGCAGATTCTGATCCCGGTCCTGGTGCGTTACGGCATCGACCGAGGCGTTCTGGTCGGCGCGCGGGACGTCCTGCTCGGGGCGGCGGCGCTCGCGGCCGCGGTGGTACTCGCCGACTGGGCGATCAGCGTCGCGCAGGTACGGGTGACCGGGCGAGCCGGGGAACGGTTGCTCTTCGGCCTGCGGGTGAAGACGTTCGCCCAGCTGCAACGGCTGGGCCTGCAGTACTACGAACGTGAACTCGGCGGCCGCATCATGACCCGCATGACCACCGACGTCGACGGTCTGTCCAGCTTCCTGCAGACCGGCCTGTCGACCGCGCTGACCTCCTCGCTGACGATCGGCGGTGTGGTGATCGCCCTCCTGGTGATCGACGCCCGGCTGGCCGTGGTGGTGCTGGCGCTGATGCCGATCCTCCTCGCGGCCACGGTGTGGTTCCGGCGGCTGTCGGTGCCCGCCTACAACACGGCGCGGGACAAAGTCAGCGCGGTCAACGCCTATCTGCAGGAGAACGTCGACAACATCAAGGTCACACAGGCCTACCGCCGGGAAGCGCGCAACCAGGCCAGGTTCGACCGGCTGTCGTGGGAGTACCGCGACGCGCGGCTGCGCAGCCAGACCCTGATGGCCGTGTTCTTCCCGTTCATCGAATTCCTGTCGGTGGTCGCGACGGCCGCCGTCCTCGCCGTGGGCGTGCATCAGGTGCGCGGCGCGGCGCTGAGCGCCGGGACGCTCATCGCGTTCCTGCTCTACATCGATCTGCTGTTCGCCCCGATTCAGCAGCTCTCGCAGGTGTTCGACAGTTATCAGCAGGCGGTGGTGGGTGTCGATCGGCTCGGCCGGTTGTTCGCGGTCGAGGTGGCCACCCCGCAGGCGGCGCGGCCGCGGGCGGTGCACCGCGTCGACGGTGCGATCGAGATCCGGGATGTGAGTTTCCGGTACCGGCCCGAGGACGCCGCCGTCCTGCACGACGTGACGTTGCGTATCGAACCCGGGCAGCGGGTCGCGCTGGTGGGCGAGACCGGTGCCGGTAAGTCCACGCTGGTCAAGCTGCTGGCCCGCTACTACGACCCGAGCGATGGGCGAATCCTGGTGGACGGCACCGATATTCGCGAGTTCCGGCTCGAGGACTACCGGAAACGGCTCGGCGTGGTGCCGCAGGAGCCGTACCTGTTCGGCGATACCGTGCGCGACGCCATCGCCTACGGGAAGCCGGACGCCGATCCGGCGGAGATCGAATGGGCGGCCCGGGCGGTCGGAGCCCACGAGATGATCGCCGGACTCGACCACGGCTACCACCACCCGATCGGCCCGCAGGGCAGGTCGCTGTCTTCCGGGCAGCGGCAACTGCTCGCCCTCGCCCGAGCTCAACTCGTCGAACCCGACATCCTCATCCTCGACGAGGCCACCGCCTCCCTCGACCTCGCCACCGAGGCCCGGGTTCGCGCGGCCATCGACGTGCTCACCGCGGGCCGCACCACGATAGTGGTGGCACATCGGCTGGCGACCGCGGTGGACTCCGACATCGTCGCGGTGATGGTGGGCGGCCGGTTGGCCGAGGTCGGCCCGCACGCGGAACTACTGCGAGCGGACGGAACCTACGCGGCGCTGTGGCGGGCGTATGTGGGGGCGTCGCGAAGCGAGGACGACCGCGAATCGGCGCGGTTGTAGGGGCGGCGCGTCGATCCGCGCGGCCCGCGCCCCCTCAACGCACGCTGACCGTCCGGGAATGCCGGCCCGTCGCGCCGTCCGGCATCGGTGGACGGCGCTGAGCGGGCTGGGTGGTTCCGGTGGTGTCGGTGGCGCGGACGCGCAGGGTGTGGGTGCCCGGGGTGGCCTGCCACCGGTAGGTCCATTGCCGCCAGGTGTCGGGGGAGTATTCGGTGGTCAGGTCGGCGGCGTGCCAGGGGCCGTCGTCGACCTGCACCTGCACGGACGCGATACCGCGATGCTGGGCCCAGGCGACCCCGGCGACCACGACCGGGCCGGCGGGCAGGCTCGCGAAGGCGGCGGGGACGTCGATGCGCGATGCGGTCTTGATCGGCGCCTGTTCGGCCCACCCCCTCGCCGTCCAATACGCCTGTGCGCGATCGAATCTGGTCACTTCGAGGTCGACCACCCATTTGGTGGCGGAGACGTAGCCGTAGAGGCCGGGCACCACGAGCCGCGCGGGGTAGCCGTGTTCGAGGGGAAGCGGCGCGCCGTTCATGCCGACGGCGAGCAGGGCGTCGCGCCCGTCGGTCATCGCCTGGATCGGCGTCCCGGCGGTGAATCCGTCGGCGCTGCGCGACAACACCATATCGGCGTCGGGGTGCACGCCCGCCTCGTGGAACAGATCGGCCAGCCGGTATCCGGTCCACACCGCATTGCCCGCGAGAGTGCCGCCCACTTCGTTGGATACACAGGTGAGGGTGATCATGCGCGCGATCGCGGGCCGCCGACGCAGGTCGTCCATCGTGAATTCGACTGTGCGATCGACCATTCCGTGGATGCGCAGACGCCACTCGGCACTGCTGACCGCCGGAACCTGTAGCGCGGTATCGACCCGATAGAAGTCGGTGCCGGGTGTGACGAATGCGGTAAGCCCCGGCACCGAGCGGGTCATGGCCGGGCTGACGGGTGCGACGTCCGAAACTGGTTTCGGCACAACGAATCGCGACCGGTCCGCAGCCACGTCCCGCAGCCGCTGCGCCACGAATCGTCCGGCCGCCGCGGCGCCGACCGCGATCGCGCCGACGCCAGCCGCCATCGCCAGAAAACGCCGCCGCCCCAGTCGAATGCCATCGGAAGGATCGGCGTGTACCGGTATCCCCGCGCTGCCCAGCAGGAGCCGCAACGCGATCAGCCCCGCCACCACACCGGCCGCGGTCGGAATCGCGTACCACCACTGCGCATCCGGGCGCCGCAGTGCCGCACCGGCGATCGCGATACCCAGTACGGCGAATACCGCGCTGCCGATGCGGCGGCGACGTTCGAGCACACCGCACAGTGCGGAAAGCGCCACCATCGCCGCGCCCATGGCGGCGAACAGCACATCCTTGTCGTGACTGCCGAAGCGCCGGATCGCCTCCTCGCGCAGTTGCCGCGGCGTGTGATCGACGACCGTCGCGCCGGCGGCGAAGAACGGCGAGGAGCGGGGATCCAGGATCGCGCCCACGAGTTCGCCGATTCCCAGCACCGCCGCACCGGCCAGAACCCCGGCGAGCGCGGCGGCGGCGAATCCGAGCGTGCCGCGGTGCGCGGTGGGCCCGCGCGTACCCGTTTCGATCATGATCTCCTCGATTCCCAGGTGGGATGAGGAATTCGTGCCGGGGGTCCGCGCGGACGGCACCGATCGTCAACTCATCGGCATGGTGCCGATCGGCGTCGTCGTCGGAGCCGGGGAGCCACCCGCGGGTTCCACGGTGACGGCCAGCGCGTCGCCGCCGGAGTAGGTCGCGACCATCGGCGCGGATGAACTCGGCATCGAGTCCATCACTCCGGCCGAGCGCGGCGCGCCGGTGGGCGGTACCACCCACAGCTGGTACACATGGCCCTGCGGCGCGGGCGGCACACTGTCGAAAGCGACTGTGGCCGCGCCCATTCCGGTGGACGCGTGGACCATCAGCATGCCGCCGGTGCTCAGCGGCGCGCTCGCGGTGTGCGCATCCGGTTGTCGCATGATCTGCTCCGCCATCGGCGGATTCGCGGTCTGTCCGGCGTGTTGCTGGGCGACGATCCCGCCGCCGACTCCGGCCGCCACCACTACCGCGGCCGCCGCGGCCAGCCACCGTAGCCGAGGCCTCCTGGACGGCCGGGTGAGCGGAACCGCGGCGGACGGATCGGCGGGCCGTGCCCGGTCGAGTGCGGCGAGGATGCGCGCTTCCAGTTCCGGCGCAGGCTCTTTCGCATCGAGGACCGACAACGCGCCCATCGTCTCGCGGACCGCGCGAACCACCACCGTGAAGGCCCGGCTCGTCTCGGGACCGGCGGCGGCGACGCGCTGTTCGATCTCGTCGCGCTCGGAATCGCCGACGGCGTCCAGGGCGTACGGATAGGCCAGGTCGAGCAGTTCGTGTTCGGATGTGTCAGGCATGGGAGGCAACCCCTGAAAGGCAGTTCTGGAGCCGCTTCAGCGCATCCCGGATACGGCTCTTGACGGTGGGGAGTGGCGCGTCGAGATGTTCGGCGACCTCTCGATAGGTGCGTCCGCTGTAGTAGGCCAGGGCGACCGCTTCTCGCTGGGTGGCCGTGAGGGTATCCAGGCAGTGCAGCACCGCCTGCTCCTCCAGGCGCTGACCGACGGTCTCCGCGACGGTGTCGTGGTCGCGGCCCAGATGGGCGTGGCCGAAGACGCGATCACGAACCGTCGCCGATTGCTCGGTGCGCACCCGGTCCACGGCGCGCCGGTGCGTGAGCATCATCAACCAGCCGATGGGGCTGGCCAGTGCGGCGTCGTAGCGTTCGGCGGCCGTCCACGCCTGCAGGTAGACCTCCTGGGTGACCTCCTCGGCGGCGCTGCGGTTGCGCAGGATGCGCAATGCCAGCCCGAACACCCGCGCGCTGGTCGCCCGGTAGAACCGCGTGAACGCGTCCCGGTTGCCGGTGGCGGCGGCCGCGAGCAGAGTCGCGAGCTCACGCTGCGCCTCCGCTCGCTCGCCGCCGCCCGGCGGACACGACGGGGCCTCGTCGGTGTCGGCCAGGCGGATCGAGGTGAACTCCGGATCGCCGGTCATGAGCGCGTTCCTGCATGCATAGGAAGAGTTTCGACATGCCCGGCGTGCCGGATGGGCGCGACCGGCGGAAAAGTTTTCGCAAGCCCGCGACCTGCGTCGACGCCGGCGTGAGAAGCGATCAGGCCGGCGGCATCAGCACGGTGTCGATCATGTACACCGTCGCGTTCGCGGTTTTCACCCCACCACAGACCACCGACGCGTCGCCGACCTTGATCTCATCGCCGGAACGGGCCACCTTCACCGTGCCGCCCTCGACCGTCTTGTGCTCACCGGCGATGGCGTCGGGTGCGATCTGCCCCGGCACCACGTGGTAGGTCAGGATCTTGGTAAGGGTGGCGGCGTCGGTCTTCAGGCTCTCGATCGTGGCCGGCGGCAGTTTCGCGAACGCGTCGTCGGTGGGCGCGAAGACGGTGAACTGGCCGCCGTTCACCGTGTCGACCAGGTTGACCTGCGGGTTCAGCTTCCCGGACACGGCCGCGGTGAGTGTGGTCAGCATCGGATTGTGCGAGGCGGCGGTTGCCACCGGATCCTGCGCCATCCCCTCGACCGACCCCGAGCCCGAGGGCACCTGCTCGGCATAGGCCTTGCAGCCGGGGCCGACCAGGCCGGCCATGGCATCGGCGGCCGAACCGCTCGGCGACATCATGGTGCCGGTCATCGCGTTACCGCTCGTCATGGACGGCGACGATCCCGAACCGGAGTTGTCGTCGGAAGAACAGGCCGACACTCCCAGCAGGGCGGCCGACACGAGCGCCGCGGTGACGACAGCGCGCTGCATACTTTTCATCGGTTCATCGCTTTCCTCCGGACGACCCCGCGGTCGCACAGCTCATTGGTGACGGGACGGAATTCGCGCTGCCCGCCACCCCGGATGGGACGGATTTCGCGCCGGCTCCTGTGCGGCTGCGAGCCCGCGAACACGAGTTACTAGGCTGACCGCCGTGCTGCTTTCCGATCGCGACATTCGTGCCGAGCTGGCCGCCGGGCGGCTCGGGCTGGAACCGTTCGACGAGAAATTGGTTCAGCCGTCGAGTATCGATGTGCGGCTGGATCGAATGTTCCGGGTGTTCAACAACACTCGTTACACCCATATCGATCCCGCGCAACGCCAGGACGAGCTGACCACCCTGGTCGAACCCGGCCAGGGTGAGCCGTTCGTCCTGCATCCGGGCGAATTCGTCCTCGGTTCGACGCTCGAGGTCTGCACCCTGCCCGACGATCTGGCCGGACGCCTGGAGGGTAAATCGAGCCTCGGGCGGCTCGGCCTGCTCACCCATTCCACGGCGGGATTCATCGACCCGGGTTTCAGCGGTCACATCACGCTGGAGTTGTCGAATGTGGCGAATCTGCCGATCACGCTGTGGCCGGGTATGAAGATCGGCCAGCTGTGCCTGTTCCGCCTGAGCAGTCCGTCGGAACACCCGTACGGCAGCGCGGCGGCCGGCTCGAAATATCAGGGCCAACGCGGGCCCACGCCCTCGCGGGCATATATGAATTTCCCGCTGCCGCAGGATTCGATTCCGCAGCCCGCGGAGTCCTGAACAGCACTCGAGGCCGGCGCGGCCCGCAGCAGGCCGCGCCGGCTCGGCATCCGGTCAGCTCGGCGGCAGCACGTGCGCGCCCGATTTATCCGTCGACAGTGCCAGTGAGCTGATGTATTGGATTTCACCCTCCGGTCCCGGAACCGCGGAGGCGATCATGTCGGGCCGTTCGAAGTCCATTCCGGTGACGTGGCAGGTGAGGGTTTCACCGGACGGGTTGCCGTGTTCGTCGAACATGTCCAGCTCGATTCCGTCGTCGCCGCGGCGCAGGTAGTACTTGCCCCGGGTGAGAACCGCGGTGAGCGGGGTGGCGACGAAGGCGATCACGACGGCGACGATCGGCGAATACGGTTTCAACGCGGCGCCGAAGACCCCGAAGAAGGTCATGATCGACAGCACCGCCGACAATCCGAAGCCGACCAGGCCGACGGGGTTGAAGTTGTAGAGCATGCCGCGCCGGAATTCGGGCTGTTTGGGCGAGAGCTTCAGCAGATACTTGTTGACCGCGATATCCGTTGCGACGGTGACGATCCAGGCGATACCGCAGTTGGCGTAGAAGCCGAGGATGTCGTTGAGGAAGTCGAACATATTGGCTTCCATCAGGATCAGCGCGATCGCCAGATTCACCCCGAGGAATACCAGCCGGCCCGGATAGGTCTTGGTGACGCGGGTGAACGAGTTGGTCCACGCCAGCGAACCCGAATAGGCGTTGGTCACATTGATTTTGATCTGTGAGATGACCACCAGCACCACCGCGAGCGTCATCGCCAGCCAGGACGGAACCATATCGCGATAGATCTCCAGGAACTGATGCACCGGCTGATTCGCGATGTCCTGTGCTCCCGGCAGATTCGCGATCAGATAGACCGCGAGGAACAGGCCGACGACCTGTTTGACGGCGCCGAAGATCACCCAGCCCGGCCCCGCCAGCAACATCCAGCCCCACCACTTGCGCGCGTTCTCCGGAGTTTTCGGCGGCATGAACCGCAGATAGTCGATCTGCTCGGCGATCTGAGCGATCAGTGACAGACAGACACCGGCGGCCAGCAGCGCGCCGGAAAGGCTCACGCCCGCACCGTCCTTACCGCCGTAGGCGAAGAACGAGTCGATCGATTCGGGATGGCGGATCAGCAGGAACGCGAACGGCAACACCATCAGCAGCAGCCACAGCGGCGTCGTCCAGACCTGCAGTTTCGCCAGCGTATTCATGCCGTAGACGACCAGCGGGAAGATCAGCACCGTGGAGAGCAGATACCCCAGCCACAGCGGGATGTGCAGGCCCAGATTGAGGCCTTGGGCCATGATCGAGCCCTCGGTGGCGAAGAAGATGAAGGTGAACGAGGCGAACACCAGGTTGGTGATCACCGAACCGTAGTAACCGAACCCACTGCCGCGGGTGATCAGATCCAGATCGATGTTGTAGCGCGCGGCGTAGTACGCCAGCGGAAATCCCGTGATCATGATGATGATCGCGAAGATTCCGATGCCCAGCAACGCGTTTCCGGTGCCGTTCGTGATGCCGATATTCGCGCCGATGGAGAAATCCGCGAGATAGGCGATACCGCCCAGCGCGGAGACGCCCACCACGGCCGGACTCCATTTGCGATAGCTGCGGGGCGCGAAGCGCAGCGTGTAGTCCTCGAGGGTTTCCTTCGTCGCGGCGGCAGCTGTCGCCGGACGGGTTTGCACATCAACCACGATCTACTCCTCATCGTTCCCGCGCTCGGCGCGGCCTTTCGAGGGTGCAGGGCCGATGTGGTGTCCGTTTTGCCACTCGGTTACCGCCGTGTAACGCCCCGCGACGTGCGGTTTTGCGGTCTCCCTTTACCGTGGTGCATGACCTTTGACTCGACAGCGAAGGCGAACGACCCCGGTGCGGGCGCGGCCATCCGGCCCTCCGCGACCGACCGGATCCGCTCCTGGACGGCGCTGATACTGGCCGCCGCACCCACCGCGGCGATCCTCACGGTGGTGCTCTACGGGCTCGGTTTGGCGATGGGTTTCGGCACCCTCGGCATTCTCGCCATCGCGTGGTTCGTGGTGTGCGTTCTCGTCGCGGTGGTGTGCTTCCTGGGCGCCGAGCGGCGGTGGTTGTCGGCGCGATTCGGTGTGCGTGCGCCCACTTCCGGTGAGCGGCACGCGCTGACGACGGCGTGGGAGCGGGTGGCCCGCCGATCCGGCATCGCCTCCTCGTCGCATTCGCTGTGGATCCGGGAGAGCGAGCGTGAACTGCTGCTGCCCCGGCGGATGATCGCGGTACCCGCGGCCGTACTCGGTGCGCCCCCGCGGGTGATCGAAGCGGTGCTCGCCCGGGAACTCGGCTATCGGTCCGAAGGGCGGGTGTCGTTGTGCCAGTTCGTGTTCCGGTACTTCAATCTGCCGCTGGTGTGGCTGGAGCGGGTGTTGCTGTCGGGTCCCGCGGCGGTCGGAGCGTGGCTGACGCGGCGGATGACGCCACCGGCGGCCCGGATCTTCGGTATCGGCTGGAGTGCGGTCAGCCGGGTGCTGGTCGCCTGCCCGGCGATCGCGGCCACCACCGTGATCGTGGGGCTTCCGGCCGCGCTGCTGCTGCGTATCGCTCCGGAGGTGGCGGCCTGCGCTCTCGTGCCGGTCGTGCGTCGCATCGACTATCGGGCCGACCGGGCGGCCGTCGACCTGGGTTACGGTACGGATCTCGGTGTGGCGCTGCAGGAACGGCGGGCGGAGTCCGACGACGCGGCGGCGCTGTACGCACTCTCGGTGTCCGCGTACGCACCGCGCACCGCGGTCGGCGAACGGGTTCGCCACATCCGCGACCGCATGGACGAGCGGGTGCGTATCGCCGGCTATTCCGGGCCGGTGCGTCCGGGAGGCGGTGCGGCACAGGGCTTCCCGGGTCGCGATCGCTGAGGTGGCGGATCGGCCGGTGAGTGAGCCGCCGGTTCAGCAGTCCTCGAAGGCGGCTTTGACATATCCCGAGGACTGATACAGGTACTGGTAGGCCCACCGTGCCACACCGATGTGCGGCTGCGCGTCGACGAGCAGAATCTCACCGCCCCAGCACTTTCCGAGCACGTACCGGGCGCGCGAGATGTGCGGGGTGAAGGTCACCACGATCACACGCCGCCAGTTCTCCCGTGCCGCGCGGGCGGCCAGTTCGCGTCCCTCGCCGCGCGTGGTGCGCGGATCGGGATCGAAGCAGCTCACGCGGAAGCTGTATCCGCCGTGACAGATTCGGTTGATCAGCGGGGAGTGGTCGTAGGGATCGGAGAAAACCACCTGCGGGGCGTAACCGTCGTGGGCCAGGCGCAGCGCCAGCTCCTCGCGGCCGTCGTGGGCACCGCCGAGGACCAGGATGGCATCGGCAGGGCGCGGTGCGTCGGTTCGCGGGCGCACATACACCGGCCACAGCGCCGCCACCGCGACGGCGAGCACGAGCACCACCCCCACCGCACCGCGCACCCACCACCGTTTTCGCACTCTGCGATGGTAGGTGGTCGGCGAATGCGCTGATCGGCGGCGGTTTCTCCCTGTACACCCACTGTTGCCTGCGCCCTCGCCTCGTGGACGCGGACCGGCCATACCCGCCGCGTATCAATCGACTATGCGTCTGACGGTATTCGGGACGGGATATCTGGGAGCCACCCATGCCGCCTGCATGGCCGAGCTCGGTCACGAGGTGCTCGGGGTGGACATCGACCCCGGCAAGGTGGCCAAATTGTCCGACGGCGTCGTGCCGTTCTACGAACCCGGCCTGGAAGCGGTGCTGCGCCGCAACCTCGACGCCGGGCGACTGCGCTTCACCACCTCCTACGAGGAGGCGGCAGCGCACGCCGACGCCCACTTTCTCGGCGTCGGCACCCCGCAGAAGAAGGGGGAATACGGCGCGGATCTGAAATATGTCCACGCCGTGGCCGATTCGCTGGCGCCGCTGCTGGAGCGGCCGTCGGTGCTGATCGGCAAGTCGACGGTGCCCGTCGGCACGGCCGCGGAACTGGGCCGCCGGATGCGGGCCCGCGCCCACACCGACGTCGAGGTCGCCTGGAATCCGGAATTCCTGCGCGAGGGGTTCGCGGTGCGCGACACGCTGCGGCCCGATCGGCTGGTCCTCGGTGTCGACGGCGAACGCGAACGCGCCGACTGGGTGCGAGCGCAGGTGCGCGAGATCTACGCCGACCTGATCGCCGCGCAGGTGCCGTTCCTGCTCACCGATCTGGCCACCGCGGAACTGGTGAAGGTGTCGGCCAACGCGTTCCTGGCCACCAAGATCTCGTTCATCAACGCCGTCTCCGAGGTCTGCGAGGCCACCGGGGCCGATGTCACGATGCTGGCGGACGCGCTGGGCCACGACGCCCGCATCGGCCGGCGTTTTCTCAACGCCGGGCTGGGTTTCGGCGGTGGCTGCCTGCCCAAGGACATTCGCGCGTTCATGGCCCGCGCGGGGGAGCTCGGCGCCGATCACGCGGTCGCGTTCCTGCGTGAGGTCGACAACATCAACATGCGCCGGCGCACCAAGGTGGTCGATATGGCGGCCAAGGCGTGCGGCGGTTCGCTGCTGGGCGCCAACGTGGCGGTACTGGGCGCGGCCTTCAAACCGGAATCCGACGATGTGCGCGATTCGCCCGCGCTGAACGTGGCCGGAATGATCCAGCTGCACGGCGCGGTGGTCACGGTCTACGACCCGAAAGCGCTGGAGAACTCCCGTCGTGTCTTTCCGACGCTGAACTACGCGACCTCGGTGGCGGAGGCGTGTGATCGGGCGGATGTGGTGCTGGTTCTCACGGAATGGGACGAGTTCACCGCACTTTCGCCGCGCGACCTCGAGCCGGTGGTGCGCGGGCGTTCCATCATCGACGGACGCAACTGTCTCGAGCGCGCCGCCTGGACCGCCGCGGGATGGGTGTACGCGGGACTCGGCACGTCGTAGTGTGGCGGGAGCCAGGTAGAGTGGCGGCGCCCTGCGGCATGCGCATCGGGCCCGTTCACGGCGGCCTGGGAACGCTCGCACGGCCCAGCGCAGGCCGTCGGGGGCGGTGGCCGGGGCGTACCGGTCGTGAGGCGTGAAACGAGATGGGCGGCAGATGAGTTCGGTACTGGGAGTTTCGGTGGGGGCCGGCGCCATTCGCGTCGCGATCCCACATCCCGGTAACTCCGCCGAACGATTCGTCGCCACCGCCTTCGACGTGCAGGCGATGCCGGTCGGCGAACAGTACTCCATGGACGATGTGGCCGCCGAAACCGTCGGCGCCGTCTTCGGTTCCGCGCCGGAGATCGCCGCGACCGCGCTGGCCTATCGCAACGAACAGCATGCGCGCACGCTGCGGGGCGCCCTCGCGCGCCGCCAGCTCACCAATTACGAACTCGTGCCCGAGGTCGCGGCGGCGCGGGAATTCCTGCGCGCCACCGGTGAACTGCAGGGGTATCGCACGGTCGCACTCTACGACCTCGGCAGTTCCGGGCTCTCGGTCAGCGTGATCGACGTCGAGTCCGGAAAGGTGAGCCACAGCGAGCGGACCAGCGATATCAGCGGCGACTATCTGGATTCGCTGATCCGCGAACAGCAGATCGCCTCGGGCCGGATCGAACATCCGCCCACCGCACAGGGTTTGGCGGCTCTGGACGGCGTATGCCGGCAGGCCAAGGAGCAGCTGTCGAGCACCACGGCGGTCGCGGTGCCGTCCGAGCACGGCCTGGTGTTGTTGTCGCAGGAGAACTTCGAAGCGCTGATCATGCTCGCCGTCGAATCCTCGGCTCGCATGACCCGCGATGTGATGATGCGCTCCGAACAGGCCGTGCAGGCGGTCTTCGTGATCGGCGGTTGCGCCCGGATTCCTCTGATCGCGCGCATTCTGGAGCGGTGGATGGGGATGCCGGTGCTGGTGCCCGCCGATCCGGAGACGGTGATCGTGCGCGGCGCGGCACTACTCGCCCGCCCCGCCCAGGTGGCCGCACCCGCGCCCGTGCCGCAGGCGCCCGGGCCCGGATCCGCCGACGACACCGTGCAATTGGCGCCGGTGTGGCTGTCCGAGGATGCGCTGCGACGCGCGCGCAAGCGGAACAAGGCGCGCGCCACGAACTCACTCGGCGGCAAGGTGGGGGCCGTCGGTGCCGGTCGTCGCCGGGAGTTGAGCGTGGCCGGGGTGGCGGTCGGTGCGCTGGTCGTCGTCGCCGCGCTCGGGATCGGGCTGGGCTGGGGCCAATCGGTTCTGCGTGGCGATTCGCAGAGCAACACCTCCGCCTCCAGTTCGGTGCCCGCCGCGCCGCCGCGCGCCTCCGCGGCCCCCTCGGTCGCGCCGACCACCGATGCCACCAACGCCTCGGTGGCCGCGCCCACTCCGAACTGGCAGGCGCCGACCACCACGACCACACCGCCGCCGCCGGGCCCGCCGACCATCGTCGTCCCGGGCCTGCCGCCGATCGTGGTGCCGACCATTCCACCGCTGCTACCACCGTTCCCGCCGCGGCAGTAGGCCGTGTCGCCGACGGGATTAGCCTGTTCATCACCTGTCGGCAGGTCCGAGGAGTGTGCGAGATGCCCCCTGTTCAGGTCGCGGTCTGCGGGCCGCGCGACTGCACGGATGCCGAGGCCGACACCGCCCGGGAGGTCGGGCGGCTGCTGGCTCGGGCCGGGGCGGTCGTGTTGTGCGGCGGCGGAACCGGGGTGATGGCGGCGGTCGCCGAGGGCGCGGCGGCCGAAGGCGGCCTGGTGATCGGAATACGGCCGGACGCCGATCGAGCGGGTGTGTGACGCACTCTCCGCCGTCGTGTTCACGAATATGGGTGAAGCGCGCAACGCGATTCTGGTCTCGTCGGCGGATGCGGTGATCGTGGTGGGCGGTTCCTGGGGAACGCTGTCGGAACTGGCGCTCGCCAATCGCCGCGGGGGCGTACCGGTGGTGTCGATCGGCGGATGGCAGATCCTCGATGCCGAGGGCCGAGCGGTCGAGGGAAGTCACCGGGCAGCGAATGCGGCCGAGGCGGCCGCATTCGCCGTGGCCGGTGTTCGCCCCGGCGGATCACCTCGGGGCGCGATTCCGGTGCGGGAGAAGAACTCCTGACGGGAGCGGGCGTCTTCGCGCAGCGTGCCCAGCAGCGTCGAGGTGACCGTGGTCGTGCCCGCGGCCTGTACTCCGCACAGGGTCATGCAGGTCCCCTTCCATCCCCTCGCCACCCAAGCCCCCGGCCCGGTCTGCGGCCTCAACCACGCCTATCCACGCGGGGTGCTGTCGGGTCTGAAAGCCGAGACGCTCGCTGGCGCCGACCGCCGGCGAATGCTGCGTGGAACTCCGCCTCGTGCAGTAGGGGGTGGGCGGCGGCTGGCTCAGGCGAAGACCTCGTCCAGTGTGGTCGCGGTGAGGATGCGTGCTGTCCAGGTGCGTACTTGCTCGGTGGTGCCCGCGTGGACGGTCTCGGTGATGTGTGTGGGTAGTGGAGCGAATTTGAGGGTGAGCAGTTCGATCAGTGCTTCTGCGCGACCGCGTGCCTCGCCGCGCGCTTCGCCGCGCGCTTCGCCCTCTGCGCGGAGCCGTTCTGCTGTGGTCACGAATATCTCCTTCGCTGGTGGTCCGAGTTGGTCGATCACGGGCACCAGATCGGCTTCGGCGGTGTCGCCGACTGTCATCACGTACGTCATCGCGGCCTGGAACTCGACTTTTCCGTCCGGGCCGGACAGTAGCGCGCGCAGATCGTCGATCAACGAAATTATATCGGCACCGACGCCGGTCTCACGGGGTGCGATCTTGTGCAGCGTGAGCATCACTCTGGTCGCTGGTGTGAGGTCGCGAGCCAGAAGTGCCGGCAGGTCGAGGGCAGCGACGTCGTCCAGCAGAAACCGTAGCCGCGGCACATAAGGTTGCAGCGCTTCCCGGGTAGATGGCTCGAGGTCGACGAGTTCGGCGACTTCTGTCGGAGCGTTCCAGCGGCGGCCGCTGTGGTTGTTGTGCACGACCAGTGGAATGACGGCGGGCAGGGTGCGCTCTTCGGGTCGATGATTCCGGTGCTGGTTCCAGATGTTGACGACGTATTCCAAGATGCGCAGGGCCATGAAATGGTCGCTGCGGCTTTGGTGTTCGATCAGCAAGTAGATGTAGGCGGGATGGCCGTCGAGGCGAGTGCGGTAGAGCAGGTCGCTGTAGCGGGAGCGCAGATCTGCGGAGACGAAGCTGCCGGACTGCAAACGTAATGTGTCCCAGTCGATCCGATCGGTGACGGCCGCCGGGAGCGCCGCGCGGAGTTCGCACGCGGCATCGGCTGGGCGGCTCAGTACGCGCCGGAAGTAGGCGTCGTGCGGGTTCGACGGGTTGGCGGGCATGGACGCGAAGCTACCTCGAGGCTATGACAGCCGGAGGGGTTCAGTTGTAGACCATGCGCCCAATCGGCGTAGCGCGCCGGGCGCCGAAACGAGTTGGCCACGAACAATATTCAGCAAATCACCGATGTGTCGGTGCCCAAGTCGCGGCGGCCGAGACCGGGTCCCACCGCTCGAGCAGCAATCGAATGTCGTGCGCTGTCGCGTGGGCAGAAAAGGGGTCGAGCGGCCGGCGCCGGGCGATCTATTATCGCCCGGTGGCGGACGCGGTGAACAGGCAGTGGGTGCTGAGGCGACGGCCGCTCGGGGCACTGCGGGACGAGGATTTCGAGTTGAGGGATGTGCCGGTGCCGGTTCCGTGGCGTGGTGAAGCCCTGATTCGGGTGCATTGGCTGGGGATCGATCCCACACAGCGGGGCTGGCTCAACGAGTCCGACAATTATATCGACGCCGTGCCGATCGGCGCGGTGATGCGTGGCAGTGGTGTCGGGCAGGTGGTTCGCTCGAACGACCCGGATTTCCCGGTGGGTAGCTGGGTCGCGGGAATGGTGGGATGGCAGGACTATGTCGTTCGATCGGCGGGCGGGTTGTTCGGATTGAACCTTGTGCCCGACGGCGTGCCCCCTACATCGATGCTGAGCCTGTTCGGACCGCCGGGCTTGACCGCGTACTTCGGTATGACGGATATCGGCCGACCAGAGCCCGGCCAGACGGTGCTGGTTTCGGCGGCGGCCGGTATCACCGGATCCATCGCGGGGCAAATAGCAAAGGCGTTGGGCTGCAAAGTTATCGGTATCGCCGGCGGCCCGGAAAAGTGCTCCTGGGTCATCGAGCATGCGGGACTGGATGCCGCCGTCGACTACAAGCACGAGGATATCGATGCGCGTCTGACCCATCTCGCCCCCAATGGTGTCGATGTGTTCTTCGACGGTGTCGGCGGCCGTATTCTCGAATACGGTCTGGCGCACCTGGCACCTCGCGCCCGTGTGGTCCTGGCCGGGGCGATCTCATCCGGCTATCAGGGTGCCGATCCGCCGTTGGGGCCGCGGAACTATATGAGGCTGGCGCTGGACCGGGCGCGCATGGAAGGGTTCATCTTCCTCGATTACCTCGACCGTTTCCCGGAAGCTTTCACGGCATTGCACGGCTGGCAGGCTCAGGGAGCGATCACCATTGCCGAAACCGTCAGCAGGGGACTGGAATCCGCGCCGAGCGCATTACGCGCCGTCTTCGAGGGGCGCAATCTCGGCAAGCAACTGGTCGAGGTCGCAGAATCCTGACAAGTCCTGAGCGCAAAAACGCTCAGGCCTGGTCGAACGCGCCGCTTCTCGCGCCGCCGACGAAGGCATTCCATTCGCCGGGGGAGAAGATCAATGCCGGGCCGGAGGGGTTCTTGCTGTCGCGGACGCCGACCATGTCGTGGTCGAGGAAGGCGACCTCGACGCATTCCTTGCCGCCCTGGCTGCGACTGCTCTTGAACCAGCGGGCTCCCGATAGGTCGACCTTCACTCTGCATACTCCTCTGCGCTCTCCAGACCGAGAGCCCGGCTCGCGGTGGTGTCCAGCGCTACACGCGGCGTGTTCACGCTCGATCGAACGAGCCGCTTTTCGCTCCGTCGACGAAGGCGTTCCACTCGGCAGGGGTGAAGGTGAGCGCCGGGCCGGAGGGGTTCTTGCTGTCGCGGACGCCGACCATGTCGTGGTCGAGGAAGGCGACCTCGACGCACTCCGAATTACCGGAACTGTGCGTGCTCTTGAACCACTGCGCCTCCGCCAGACGGTCATTGCTCACTTGGTTGCGTCCTTCCGTGCTGCTCGCCGTAGCAGCGTCCTGCTGGCCACGGCATCCAGCGCTGTGTGCTGGATGGTCGCGGATGCCCTGCGATACCGCTGGACGTCCGCGTCTTCCTCAAGGTACATGTCACCGGTGTAGTTCTCGACGTACACGACTGTCGGTTCGGCTACGCCGTTGGAGCTGGCTTCGAAGTCGAGAATGGCGAACGGCCCTACCGGTGTGCCGAGCGGAAAGCCGACCGAGTACGGCAGCACACGGACGGTGACGTTCGGTCTGGTGCTGATATCGGCCAGGTGCCTCAGCTGGCTTGCTGTGACGGAATGATTCCCCACAACCGTGTGAAGAACAGATTCGTGAAGCACGAGATCAACGACGACCGGCGCCTTCTTGCGAGTAAGTATCTTCTGGCGCTGCAATTTCAGTTGGATACGGCGCGCGTGCTCCTCCTCGGACTCCTTCGGGAAGTAGATGCGGTTCAGTGCGCTGGCGTAGTCGGCAGTCTGGAACAACCCGGGGACGATATCCGGTCGCCAGATTTCCATGGAGCGCGCGTCTGTCTCCAACCGCATGTACACGTCGAAGTTCGCCCGAATGAGATCGTTGAACGAGTTGTACCAGGTCTTTTCGGCTACCTGACGCGCCAGTTCGATCATGGCGCCGACCTGGTTCTCGGGAATCTCGAGGATTTTGCCGAGTTCGACGAGGTCACGGTCGAGGACCTTGCCCGGTTCACCTCGTTCGAGTCGTGCGTACTTGCTGTGACTCCACTGCATGGCTTTCGCCACGGCCTCTTGGGTGAGTGAGGTGTTCTCTTCGCGCTGGCGGCGAACGAAGCGCCCCAGCTGTCGTCGCGGCAATGATGCGCGTTCGTCGGCCACGTAGCCCCCTTGGCAGTACCAGAACTTGGCAGAAGTCGACTGCCATCATGGCAGCGGTGCTGGGGATTCGCCCGGGTTTTGGCAGATGCCGTTATGACAGTGTCAATTCGACCTGAAGGTGGTGCACTGGAATCGAGGGAAGGCAGCCGCAATGCTCGCCACCGGGTGGCGTGGTCCGGCTGTTGCAGGCCGGTGGTACGACAGGTGAAAGCCGCTGGGGCACAGCTTTTTACGACGTTAAGGGGACGGTCCTGTGCCGCCTATTCGAATCGAGGGAGCGATGAATCGAGAATGTGGAGATGTGCCGGCGGGCGGTGGGGGAGCCCCGGAGGCTTGGGGCATGATCTACCGGCGTGCGTTCGGGTTGGATGCCCACGTGCAGCCGGGCTCGGGGCGGCTGGTCGTGCGTGGGGGAAAGACGTTGGCCGCCTTGACGATGCCGAGTGCACTCGGCGCGCGGGTGCGCGGGCGGTTGGTCGACAAATCCGGGTCAGCCGGGCCGATCATCGCTCATCCGCGTTCGATGCGGTGGACCTTTCTCACGGTTCCCGCCGATGCCGATCTGACAGATCCGTTGCTGCATGCCGAGATGTTTCGGCATTACGTCGACATCGCCGGTGTGAATGCCGAGATCGTGCTTCCCTCTCCGGGATTTCTGCAGTCGGATGTGTACCGGTTGTGGACCGATGCGCCCGTCGGTGATCACCGCCCCCTGGCGGGTGACGTGCTGACTGCGGTTCGGGAATGCGTTGCGGCACAGAGGGTGCGGTGACATGAACCTGGTGCTCATGGTCGGGTTGTGCTTCGGCACCATCTGCCTGGTCCGCGCTGCGGTCGGCGTGAGGCTCCCGGAATCGTGCCCGCGTCGGATGCCGTTGCCGGCCAGGCAATCCGACACCATTCCGCTGCCGGTGGATGTTCAGCACATCAGGGAGCGCCTGGAGCTGGAAGAACTCGGGTTGCGGTGGTGCCGTGATCGGTGCGGTGCCGGATGACGACCCGCATCACCGAAGTGCGCGGGCTGCGCGCGACGTGGCGGCACGGACGCGACGGCATCGAAATTATCGACGTACGCGGCGCATTCGGCGAGGCCGAGGATTCTTTCCCGCCAGGCACCGATCTCGCCGCCGCGCGAGAGCTGCGTCCGGATCTGGGGGACCTGTGGGATGTGGTTCGCCGCGAATTCTGGGATCACTACCTCGCCGCCCGCGTGGTGCGCGACGAGCCGGTCGGCGTCGATGATGACGGAGCGCGGCAATCGAGAGTTGTTCTCGCACTGGGCGATCGTCACCACCGGCGCCTCCTGCGATACCCATGCGGGGGCGTGCCCGAGCGGCGTGTGGGGGCCCTATCCGCTGCGCGAAGCGGAGTACGTGGTCACGACCATCGCCCCGAGTCACAACCCGCACGTCGTTCCGTTCTGGACGCGAGGAGTGGGACCCGGGGAGCGCGGACGTACCGCTACGGATTCGGACACCGCCACAACCGCCGGTGAGGGCGCGAAGATCATTCCGCTGCAATCCGATTCGCGGAAGCGGCGATGAACCCGCCTGCTCTCAGGCCGCCAGATTCGCCAGCTGCGGAAGTCGCGACACCAGCGCGTCGAGCTCCTCGCGCCAGCGGCGATGCACATTGAGGCGCTCGGGCGCTCCGGTGTGCGGCATGCGGTAGTACACCTTCGACCAGAGCGGGTTGATCTTCATCTCCGTGAACATGGCCGTGCTGAAATGCTCGGCGCAGACCAGGCTCGCGGGCCGGCCCGACCACTTGTTCGCCTCGACGATGACGACCGACGTATTGGTCAGCACCACGAAGTAGTACTTGCGCACGAACAGCATCGCGAACCGCACGTAGGGCAGATCGTCCACCCACGGGCTCGGGCCGGTGATCGCCTGGAAGGCCAGCTGCATCTGCTCGCCCGGAGGGGCGAATTCGGCCAGCTTCTCGGCCAGCTGTTTCTGAATCGTCGATTTACGGAATGCCATGCGGCCCACCCCCGTTGAAGAACTCCACCGGCACCGTGCCGGTGGAACGCAACGACCTTAGCGGCATTCCCGCGCGCCTGCCACCCCGGATTCCGGCCCGACGCGACGTGCCGCGATCCGGCAACTACCCGACACTCGCCGTGGCGCTGTCCAGTGCCTCCAGGGCGGCGAGTTCCCCGGTCAGTTTGGCGCGGATCGCGGTGATCGCGTCCCGGCCGATCGGCAGTCGCAGCGGCGGCGTGGGAGATTCGACCGCGGCGATGATCCGGCGCGCGGCGTCGTCCGGATCGCCGTAGACGCTGGGATCCAGTGTGGACAATCGGTCGTAGGCCGCTCGGACGCTGTCGCCGTAGTCCGGATGGGCAGCGGGTGTAATCCTTAGCGACGCAACGAAACCGGTGCCGAACATGCCGGGCTCGACGATGGTCACATCGATGCCGAGATGGGCGACCTCCCGGAGCAGTCCTTCGTTCATGCCCTCGACCGCGAATTTCGTTGCGGCATACAGGCCCAGCCCCGGTGACGGCGCGGCGACACCGGCGACAGACGAGATCTGCACGAGGTGACCGCTCCGCTGCTCGCGCAATACCGGCAGCGCGGCGCGGACGACGTTGAGCGATCCGAAGACATTGGTCTCGAATACCGCGCGTACGTCACTGTCCGGAATCTCTTCCAGCGCACCGAAAACCCCGTAACCGGCGTTGTTCACCACGACATCGATCCGTCCGAAGGTCTGCTTCGCCTGCTCGATCGCGTGCCGGGACTGCTCGGCGTCGGTGACGTCCAGTGGGGCGACCAGGATCTGTTCGGGATGCTCGGCCGCAAGCGCCCGCAGGGCCCGTGCGCGCTCGGGATCGCGGGCCGTCGCGGCGACCCGGCCGCCGGCGGACGCGACCGCGCGAGTCAGTGCGAATCCGAATCCGGAGGAGGCGCCCGTGATCAGCCACACCTTGCCTGTCGCCATCGTATGCCTCTCATCTGCTGTTAATTAGGAAACTGCTCGTATCGTATCCAAAACGCTAGACTTGCGCCATGGTCGATATGACACAGTCGCGCGGGCCGGGCCGGCCGCGTAGCGAGCGTTCGAGGCGCGCGGTGCTCGCGGCGGCCCGCGACCTGCTGACCGACCGCGGACTGCCGGGGCTGAGTGTCGACGAGATCGCCACACACGCGGGAGTCAGCAAGAACACCATCTACCGCTGGTGGCCCACGAAGGCGGCCGTCCTGATGGATGCCTTCACCGACGCCTTCGCGGACCGGATGAGCGTCCCCGCCGAAGGCGATGCCCTGACCCGTCTGCGGACCACGGTCCGCCGGGTGGCGACGCTGATGAGCGATCCCGACGCCCGGCGCCCCTTCGTGGCCCTGGTCGCCGCGGCGCAACACGACCCGGAATTGGCTGCGGCGCTGCGGGATCGGTTCATCGCCGGGCGCCGGGCCGAGGTGGGAGAGCTCCTCGCCGACGCCCGATCCACCGGCGGTCTTCCCGCCGGCTTCGACCCGGACACCGCCATCGATCTGATCTACGGCGCTCTCTACTACCGGCTGCTGATCAGTGGGGAGAGCGTCGATTCCGGCTACGCGGACCGAATCCTCACGGCGATGGGCCTGCTTCCGGACTGAACGACCGTGGACGAGACCGACGGTCGCGTCCGATTAGCGCCAGCACCGTCCGGCACCGATTCCTAGCGTCGTCCTCATGGACAACGACCTGCTGATCGACACCCGTGATCCGATCCTGCGCCCAGCCGTCGTCGCACTCATGGCGGTGGGTGCGGGACTCGGCACCGCCACCATGTACGTACTGCAGCCGGGTATCGCGGCGGTGGCGGGCTCGCTGCGCGCATCGGTCGCGGAAATGGGGATCGCGCTGGCGTGCGGGCCGGTCGGCTATCTGCTCGGACTGGCACTCCTGGTGCCTCTGGTGGACCGACACCCACCTCGGACGGTGGTTTCGCTGCAGTTCGCCGCGCTGGCCGCGGCATCGGCGATCGGCGCCGCGGTCGGGGTGGTGTGGTTGCTCGGCCCGGTGATCGGGCTGATCGGTGCGGCGTCCTCGGTGGGAGCCCAGATGAGTTCCGTGGCAGGACGTTTCGCGGAACCGAGCCGGCGCGCGACGGTGCTGGGGACGGTGACGGCCGGGATCTCGGCCGGAATACTGGCCGGGCGAATCGTCGGCGGTTGGCTCACCGACCTCATCGGCTGGCGGGGCATGCTGCTCGTCTTCGCGGCGGCCTGTGTGGCACTCGCGGCGGCCACCCGATTCGTGCTGCCGGCCGCGACCCCCACGGTGGCCTCCGGCTACCTGACGATGCTGCGCGGGCTGCCGGGACTGTTCACCCGATATCCGTTGCTGCGGTCGGCGGCCGGACGCGGCGCGTTGTGGTTCTTCGCCTTCTGTACGGTGTGGGCCGGGCTCGCGGCGGCCCTGTCGCAGCCGCCGTTCTCCTATTCGTCCGAGCGAATCGGCTTGTACGCGTTCGCGGGACTGGCCGGTGTCGCCGCGACCCGCATCGCGGGGGCGTGGACGGATCGGGTCGGGGCGCGTCGCGTGATCCTGGTGGGACTCGTCGTCGCCGCCACCGCCGCCGTGACACTTGCTGTGGCACTGTCGAATACGGTGATCGCCCTCGTCTGCCTCGGTCTGTTCGACGCGGGCCTGTTCGCGGCGCAGGTCGCCAATCAGAGCACGGTGCTGGCCATCGACCCGGGCTCACCGGCGCGGTTCAACAGCGCCTACATGGTGGTGTACTTCGTCGGTGGCAGCGCCGGCACGGCCTTCGGCGCGGCCGCGGTGAGCTGGTTCGGCTGGGCCACCACCGCGGTGATCGCGGCCCTCGCGATCGTGGTGGCGACAGTGACGACCGCCGGCGGATCACTCGGTCATTCCTCGTAACCTGTTGTGGGCCATCCTGATCGGTTGCGTGGTTGCGGGTCGTTCCGAGGATGGCGTTCCGCATCCGGTCGCGGCGGACGGGTGGGCCAGCTCGGCCGGGGCTCGTCGTGGGGGCGGCCGGACGGGACGCGCCGGTGGCCGCCGGTCGCCTCTCCGGTTCGGCCGTCGATGCGGCGGTGGCTGCCGGTGTCGGCCCGGCGATCGTCGATGCGCCGGTGACTGCCCGTATCGGTCCGGCGATCGTCGATACGCCGGTGGCCGCCGGTGTCGGCGCGGTCGTCGACGCGGCGTTGGCCTCCGGTCGCATCGGTCGAAGGGGCAGTGCGTCGACGGGTAGGTGGCCCGCCCGGACGTCCTTCGAC
>NZ_BAFW01000378.1 GCF_000308535.1 Nocardia cerradoensis NBRC 101014
CCGGCGCCGACGGCCGGATCTACGTCGCGCAGGTGGCGGGCAGCCAGATCAGCGCCCTGGACCCGAATTCCGGCGACCTGGAGACGATCAGCGCGATGGGCAGCGATATCGTCGCGCCCGACGACATCGCCTTCGCACCCGACGGCGAGCTCTACATCACCGAGTACTACGACGGCCGCGTCAGCATCCGCGACGGCAAGGGCGAAACCCGGGTCCTCCGTGACGATCTCCCCGGCGCCAACGGCATCACCTTCCACCAGGGCCGGCTGTTCGTCGACGAGTGCCGCCCGGGTGGGCGGCTGATGGAATTGGATCCGGCCGGCGGCGCGCCGCGGATCCTGCTGGACGGCCTGCCGATGCCGAATGCGCTCGAGGTCGGGCCCGACGGCAAGCTCTACTATCCGCTGCTGGGCAGCAACGAGATCTGGCGCATCGACCCCGACGGCGGTGAACCCGAGCGGGTCGCGGCCGACCTGGGCGGACCGGATGCGGTCAAATTCGATGCCGCCGGCCGCATCGTCTCCACCCAGGTCGCGACCGGCGAGGTGGTGCGCATCGATCCGCGCAACGGCGAGCGAACCGTGCTCGCCACCGTCGGCCCCGGCCTGGACAACCTGACCTTCGTCGGCGAGCGGCTGTTCGTCTCCAGCTTCACCGGCAAGATCACCGAAATCCTCGCCGGCGGGGCCACCCGCACCGCCCTCGCCGACGGACTGACCTGGCCGCTGGATCTGACCGTCGGCCCCGACGGCACCCTGTACATCGCCGACGGCACCTTCCTGCTCGCCGTCCCGCCCGGCGGCGAATTGCACACCGCCGGAATGCTTTTCAGCCCCGGTTATCCCGGCTACATCCGCGGCCTCACCGCGACGGGCGACGGGGACCTCATCGTCACCGGCAACGGGTCGGTCTCGCGCTATCGCCCGGCCGCCAGCGAGAGCGAGGTGATCGTCGACGGCCTGGACCAGCTCTACGGTGTGGCGGTCGCCCCCGACGGCACCGTCGCGGTCGCCGACCGGGGCACCGGCATGGTGCACGCCGTGCGCGGCGGGCGCACCGAACTGCTCGCGAGCGGGCTGCATGATCCGATGGGCGTGGCATTCACCGCGGGCGGCACCTGCCTGGTCGCCGAAGCGGGCGCGGGCCGGGTGGTGGCGATCGACGGTTCGACGGCCGATACGATCACCGACGGGCTCGGCTGCCCGCACGGCCTGGCAATCCACGACGGTCTGGTGTACATCGTCGACGTCGAGGCCAAAGAACTGATCGGCCTGGACCCGAAAACCGAAGCGCGCCAGGTGATCGCGCGGAATCTGCCGGTGGGCGCCCCGCCCGGGGTGACACCCAAACCGTTGAAGGGACTGCTGCCGTTCTCCGGACCGCAGGGACCGTTCAGCGGTATCGCCGCCGGACCCGACGGCACGCTTTACCTCTCCGGCGACGCCGAGGGCAGCGTCCTCGCGATCCGGCGCGACGGCCGGTGAGCGCGGTGACTGTCGACGACTTCTTCGGACTCGACGGCCGGGTCGTCATCGTCTCCGGCGCCAGCGGCGGCGGCATCGGCACGGCGGTCACCCGGCGCATCGCCGAGGCGGGCGCCTCCGTGATCGCGGTGGGCCGCTCCCGCGACAAACTCGACGCCGATATCGCACCCCTTGCGGCACAAGGACTTCCGATCGTCCCGGTGGCCGCCGACGCCGCCACCGACGAGGGCATCGCGACGGTGCTCGACCACGCCCGCGCGGCCGACGGCGACCTGTACGGGCTGGTCAATATCGCCGGCGGCGCCGCACCCGCGACGTGGATGCCGGCCACCCGGGTCACCCGCGCGGATTGGCGGGCGCTGCTGGAATGGAATCTGGAGACGATGTTCTTCTTCAGCCAGGCGGTCGCCGCCGAACTGAAAGCACGGCACCTGCCCGGGTCCATCGTGTCGCTGTCGTCGATCAGCGGAATGAACGCCGCCCCTTTCCACATCGCCTACGGCACCGCGAAGGCCGCACTCGTGGCCGCGACCCGGACCCTGGCCGCCGAACTGGCCCTCGACGGGATCCGGGTCAACGCGGTCGCCCCGGGCGTCACCGCGACGCCCGCCTCGGGCACCTACGTGGGCGCCGACCCCGAGCGCGATCGCCGTGCCATCGCCATGGGCCGCCGCGCCCGGCCGGAGGAACAGGCCGGGCCCATCCTGTTCCTGCTGTCCGACCTGTCGAGCTACATCACCGGGCAGACCGTGCTGGTGGACGGCGGGCTGAACCTGAAATGGACCCATCTGGGCGCGGACAACACCTCGCTGTTCCTCGAGGACGACGGGTTCCGCGCCGCCATCACACGCTGAGACGCCGTCAGGAGAAGTCATGACCGAAACTGCCGACAGCATCACCGAAACGACTGCGGCGCAACCCTTGTCGACGCCGATGACGATCGGCGTCGACGCCTACATCAGTGCCGACTACGCCCGCGCCGAGGGCGACAAGCTGTGGGCGAAGGTGTGGCAGCAGGTGTGCCGTGTCGAGGAGCTGCCCCGGGTCGGCGATTTCCTCACCTACGACATCCTCGACGACTCGATCATCGTCGTGCGCACGGCGGCGGATACGCTGCGCGCCTACCACAACGTGTGTGCGCATCGCGGCCGCCGGCTGGTCGACACCCCGCCGGGCGCCCACGACGCACACGGGCAGCGCAAACAGTTCGTCTGCGGATTCCACGGCTGGCGCTACGACCTCGAGGGCCGCAACACGTTCGTGCCCGAACGCGGCGACTGGACGTGCGGGCTGACCGAACGTAACGACGGTTTGCCGCCCGTGCGCATCGATACCTGGGGCGGCTGGGTGTGGATCAATCTCGATTCCGGCTGCGAACCGCTGCGCGACTATCTGGAACCGGCTGCCTCCCTGCTGGATCCGTTCCACCTGGAGAACATGCGGTACCGCTGGCGGCGCTGGCTGACCTTCGACTGCAACTGGAAGGTCGCCTTCGAGGCGTTCATGGAGACCTATCACGTCCCCTACACCCATCCGGAATTCATGAATTTCGGCAATTTCCTCGGCTGGGGCCGCGCCCAGGGCAGGCACAGCAATATCGGTTACGACGCCCCCAAGGGGATGGAGGAGAACCAGGGCAAACTGCGGATCGGCGCCGGTCCCGACGCCCGGATCTCGACCGCGCAACTGCAGAATTTCACCTGGGAGAACGCCAACACCAACACCACCGAGACGATGGTGGAGGTCGCGAATCGGCTCGCCGACGAACTTCCCGCCGACACTCCCCCCGATCAGGTGATGCGCTACTGGCTCGACACCTGCCGCAAGGAGGACGCCGAACGCGGCGTGGTGTGGCCGACCGTGGATCCGGACATCGTCGCGAAAAGCGGAACGGCCTGGCAGATCTTCCCCAATTTCCAGATCGGGCACGCACTGAACAATATGCTGTGCTACCGATTCCGGCCCTACGGCTACGACCCGGACAAGTGCGTCTTCGAGGCCGCGGTCTTCGAATTGTTCCCGCCCGGCGCGGAACCGCAGACCGAATGGATCTACACCCCGGTCGGCGATCCGGGCTGGCGGACCGTGCTGCCACAGGATTTCGACAATATGGCCGCCGTCCAGCAGGGCATGAAATCGCGCGGCTTCTCCGGCCCGAAACCCAACCCCTACCGCGAGCGCACGATCGTCAATCTGCACCACAACCTCGCGAAATACATGGGAACCGGCGCGCCGACCGAGCTGGAATGACCCCGATACGATACTCACTCCCACAAGGATTTTCCGATGAAACCCTGCGCCCCTACCCGGACCCCCGAGGTCGACAGAGAGGCCCTGCGGCAGAAATATCTGGCCGAACGCGACAAGCGGCTCCGCCCGGAGGGACAGCAGCAGTACCTCGAGGCGGCCGGCGAATTCGCGGACTTCTACGAGGCCGACCCGCACCTGCCGGTCGTCCCGCGCGCGCCGATCGACGCCGATATCGAGGTCGTCATCCTGGGCGGGGGTTTCGCCGGGCTCATCACCGCCCACCGGCTGCAGCAGGCCGGCGTCACCGACTTCCGGATCGTGGAACTGGGCGGCGATTTCGGCGGTGTCTGGTACTGGAACCGGTATCCGGGCATCCAGGTCGACTCCGACGCCTATTGCTATCTGCCGCTACTCGAGGAAACCGGATTCATTCCGAAGGAGAAATTCTCCCACGGCGACGAATGCTACGAACACGCCCAGCGCATCGGTAAACATTTCGGGTTCTACGACAAGGCGATCTTCCATACGCTGGTGCGCGCGCTGGAATGGGACGAGCAGATCGCGCGCTGGCGAATCGCCACCAACCGCGGCGACGAGATCCGCGCCCGCTTCCTGATCATGTGCCAGGGGCCCTACAACCGGCCGAAACTGCCCGGCATTCCCGGGATCACCGAATTCGAGGGACATACCTTCCACACCGCGCGGTGGGATTACGACTACACCGGCGGTGACCTGCATGGCGGCCTGGATCGTCTCGGCGACAAGAAGATCGCGGTCATCGGTACCGGCGCCAGCGGGGTCCAGGTGATTCCGCATCTGGCGCGCGGGGCGAAACATGTCACGGTCTTCCAGCGCACGCCGTCCTATATCTTCGAGCGCGACAATCACCCGACCGATCCGGAATGGGCAGCCTCACTGCAACCGGGGTGGCGCACCGAAAGGCAGCGCAATTTCCACAACGCCGCCTTCGCCTTCTACTCCCCCGGCGAACCGGATCTGATCTGCGACGGCTGGACCGAGGTCGCCCGCAATCTGGCCGCGAAATTGAACGAGACCGACGGCTGGGCCGCGCTGGCCGATCCGGCGACATTCCTCGAACTCAAGGAAATCGAGGACTACCGCGCCATGGAGCGATTGCGCCGGCGCGTGGAAGAGATCGTCGAGGATCCCGAGACCGCGGAGAAGTTGAAGCCGTACTACCGCAACATGTGTAAGCGGCCGGTATTCAACGACGACTATCTCCCGACGTTCAACCGGCCGAATGTGACGCTGGTCGACGTCTCCGACACCAAGGGCGTCGAACGGATCACGCGCACGGGCGTCGTCGCGCACGGCGTCGAATACGAGGTCGACTGCATCGTCTTCGCCAGCGGTTTCGAGATCACCACCGCACTGGATCGCCAGTTCGACATCGCACCCTTCGCGGGACGCGGCGGCAAATCGCTGTACGAGCACTGGGGCAAGGGTTTTCGCACGCTGCACGGGATCATGGCGCACGGATTCCCGAACCATTTCGCGACCGGATTCATTCAGGGCGGGGTCACCGCGGCCACCACGCTGATGTACGAACAGCAGGCCGACCACATCGCCTACATCATCGCCCAGGCGCAGTCGCGCGGCGCGACCCGCGTGGAGCCGACCGCGGCGGCCGAGGAGGCGTGGGTGCAGACGATCCGGGCCAACACCGTCGACAACAGCACCTTCGTCACGGAATGCACCCCCGGCTACTACAACAGCGAGGGTGAGCCGAACGGCCGCTCGTTCCTCGGTGACCCGTTCTGGGGTGGTTTCTACGTCCTCGAGGACCTGCTGCAGGCCTGGCGTGCCGCCGGCGATCTGGACGGCCTGACGCTGAGCAGCTAGCCCGGAACACGATGCGCGAGAGGATAAGCCGTTGTCCGAACTGAGATTCGACGATCGCGTCGCGGTGGTCACCGGCGCCGGGCGCGGTCTGGGCCGGGCCTATGCCCTGCTGCTGGCCGAGCGTGGCGCGCGGGTGGTGGTCAACGATCCCGGCGGCAGTATGCGCGGTGAGGATCCCGACGCCGGAGTCGCCGCCGAGGTGGTCGCCGAAATCGCCGCCGCGGGCGGCACGGCGGTGGCGTGCACCGCGTCGGTCGCCACCCCGGAGGGCGGGCGGGCGATCGTGGACACGGCGCTGGACCGGTTCGGACGCCTCGACATCCTGATCCACAATGCCGGCACCGTGCGCTACGGATCGCTCACCGAACTGAGTTACGAGGATTTCGAGGCCGTGCTGGATGTGCATCTGCGCGGCGCCTTCCACACCGTGCGCGCGGCCTTCCCGGTCATGAGCGCGGCCGGCTACGGCCGGGTGGTGCTCACCTCCTCGATCGGCGGCCTCTACGGCAATCGGGCGGTCGCCAATTACGCGGTGTCGAAGGCGGGCATGATCGGGCTGTCGAATGTGGTCGCCCTCGAGGGCGCCGAGGCGGGGGTGCGCTGCAACATCATCGTGCCCTCGGCGCTGACCCGGATGGCCGACGGCATCGACACCTCCGCCTATCCGGATATGCGCCCGGAACTGGTGGCCCCGGCGGTCGCGTACCTGGCGCACGAATCCTGTTGTCTCACCGGCGAATTGCTGGTCGCGATCGCGGGCCGGGTGGCACGCGCCTATATCGCCGAGACGCCGGGTGTGTATCAGCCGTCCTGGACCGTCGACGAGGTCGCCGCGCGCATCGACGACATCCGCAACACCGACAACTCGTGGATCCTGCCGCCGCTGAGCGCGCACGCCGATCACATCGGCCGCAGCTTCGCGATGGCGACCGAAGGGAAACAGCAGTGAAGGTTTACGAACGGATCCTCGAACTCTTCGAGGCCGAGGGTATAGACACCATCTTCGGCATTCCGGACCCCAATTTCGTCCACCTGTTCCACCGCGCCGAGGAGCGCGGCTGGAAGGTGGTGGCGCCGCATCACGAGGAATCGGCCGGAATGATGGCCGAGGGCGTCTCGCGGATGACCGGCAAGGCCGCGGTGTGCATCGGCACCCTGGGACCCGGAATCGCGAATCTGTCCGGCGCCATCATGTGCGCGAAGGTGGAGAATTCGCCGATCATCTTCCTGGGCGGGCAGCGGGCCCGGATCACCGAGCAGCGGGTGCGGCGCGGCCGGATCCAGTTCGTGCAGCAGGCCGGTCTGGTCGAGAATTCCGTGAAGTACAGCGCCAGTATCGAATACGCGGATCAGACCGACGAGATCATCCGCGAGAGCCTGCGCAAGGCGCTGTCGGGCACCCCGGGACCGGTGTACATCGAATATCCCTCGCACGTCATCGAGCAGGAGCTCGATCTGCCGCCGGCCCTGCCACCGCAGCGGTATCGCCTCGTCGGCCAGACCGCGGGCGCGGATCGCATCGCCGAGGCGGCCGAGCACATCCGGGCCGCGCGGCAGCCGATCCTGCTGATCGGGCACGGGGTGCACACCGCGCGGGCGGCGGAATCGGTGCGGCAATTGGCCGATCTCATGGCCGCCCCGGTGATCCAGACCTCCGGTGGCACCTCCTACATTCCCGGCCTCGAGGATCGCACCTTTCCCTACGGTTTCTCCCCGTCGGCGGTGGAGGCGGTCGTGCAGTCGGACCTGTGCCTGGCCATCGGCACCGAACTCGGCGAACCGGTGCACTACGGCCGCGGCCGGCACTGGCTCGCGGGCGAAGCGGAGCGGAAATGGATTCTGGTGGAACAGGATCCGGCCGCCATCGGGGTGAACCGGCCCATCGACGTGCCGCTGGTCGGCGATCTGCGGGCGGTGGTCCCCCAGTTGGTCGAGGCGCTGCGTGACACTCCCCGCACACCGTCACCGGAGCTCGCGGGCTGGATCGAGCGCGATGCCGCCCGGCTGGCCGACCTGGCCGAATCGGCGCCCAGTGGGATGAGCCCGGTCCATCCGGCGCGCCTGATCGTGGAGGCGACGAAAGCCTTTCCCGCCGACGGCATCATGGCCCGGGACGGCGGCGCCACCACGATTTTCGGCTGGACGTACTCGCAGGCGAAACCGCACGACGTGATGTGGAACCAGAACTTCGGACATCTGGGCACCGGGCTGCCCTACGCCATCGGCGCCTCGGTGGCCGACGGCGGCACCCGGCCCGTCATGCTGATCACCGGCGATTCCTCGTTCCAGTTCCAGATCGCCGAACTCGAAACGGCCGCCCGCCTGAATCTGCCGCTGGTCTGCGTGGTCGGCGTCGACTACGCGTGGGGACTCGAGGTCGGCGTGTACAAACGCACCTTCGGGCAGGGCTCGCTCGAAACGGGTGTGCACTGGAGTACCGGTGTCCGTCTGGACAAGGTGGCCGAGGGTTTCGGATGCCACGGCGAATACGTCGAACGCGACGAGGACATCGCACCGGCGATCAAACGTGCCTATGCCAGCGGTAAGCCGGGGGTCGTGCACGTGGCCGTCGACCCGAAGGCCAATTCGGAGGAGATGCCCAGCTACGACGAATTCCGCACCTGGTACGCGGAAGGAATGCAGTAGTGCTCGACAGACCCTGCCCCACAGCGCATCCGGAGAGAAGGACGGGCGGCTCATGCGTGAATATCTGACGTTCTACATCGGCGGGCGGTGGGTCGACCCCGCGTCCACGCAGACCATCGAGGTGATCAACCCGGCGACCGAGCAGGTCTGCGGCCGGGTCGCCGCCGGATCGGCCGAGGATGTGGACCGGGCCGTGGCCGCGGCGCGGACCGCGTTCGGGACCTGGCCGGCGACCACGGTCGCCGATCGGCTGGCGGTGTTGCGGGCCGTCGCGGACGAATATCAGCGCCGCCGTGACGATCTGGCGGCGGCGCTCACCGAGGAGATGGGCGCACCGGCCGCGCTCGCGGGCGGTTTCCAGGTCGATCTGGGCGCCGGGCATCTCGACACCGCGATCGCCGCACTCGCCGACTACCGCTTCGAGCAGCGCCAGGGCGCCTCGCTGGTGGTCAAGGAACCGATCGGCGTGTGCGGACTGATCACGCCGTGGAACTGGCCGCTGAATCAGATCGCGGTCAAGGTGTTTCCGGCTCTGGCCACCGGGTGCACGGTCATCTTGAAGCCGTCGGAACAGTCGCCGTTCACCGGGCAGATCTTCGCCGAGATCCTCGACGCGGCCGGGGTGCCCGCCGGGGTGTTCAATCTGGTTCAGGGCGACGGGCCGGGCGTGGGGGTGCCACTGTCGGGCCACCCCGATATCGACATGATCTCGTTCACCGGTTCCACCCGGGCCGGTATCGATATCGCCCGCAATGCCGCGCCCACGGTCAAGCGGGTCACCCAGGAGCTCGGCGGCAAGAGCCCGAACATCGTGCTCGACGACGCCGATTTCGCCGCCAACGTCGCCAAGGGCGTGGTGACGATGATGACCAACTCCGGCCAGACCTGCAGCGCGGGATCGCGCATGCTGGTGCCCGCGGCCCGCATGGACGAGGCGAAAGACGCCGCCCGTGCGGCCGCCGGCACCGTGACCGTCGGCGATCCGACCGGCGAGGTCGCGATGGGCCCGGTGGTCTCGGGCGCCCAGTTCGACAAGATCCAGGCGCTGATCCGCAAAGGTATCGACGAGGGCGCCACCCTGGTCACCGGCGGCACCGGTCGCCCGGACGGGCTGGATGTCGGGTTCTATGTGAAGCCGACCGTGTTCGCCGATGTCGGCAACGATATGACGATCGCCCGCGAGGAGATCTTCGGGCCGGTCCTCACCATCCTCGGCTACGACTCGCTCGATCACGCGATCGAGATCGCCAACGACACCGACTACGGGCTGGCCGGCTTCGTCGCGGGCGCCGACCTGGAGCAGGCCCGCGCGGTGGCCCGCCGCATCCGCGCGGGTTCGGTGGCGATCAACGACGGCTTCGACTTCGCCTGCCCGTTCGGCGGTTACCGCAAGAGCGGCAACGGACGCGAATGGGGCGCATACGGATTCGAGGAGTACCTCGAGACCAAGGCGATTCTCGGATACGCACCGGAGGAGGGCGCGTGAAAACCACGAAACTCAGCGAAACGGTCGGCGTGCGGGTCGAGGATGTCGACCTCGATCGTCTCCGCAGCGACGACGACCTGCCGCAGGAATGTCTGAACGCGCTCGAAGAACACGGTGTGCTGCTGTTCCCGCGCTTGCACGCCGACGACGAGACGCAGGCCGCGTTCTGCCGCAAACTCGGTGAGCTGGTGCAGTTTCCGCTGTACCCGAATCCGGACGTGATGGAGATCAGTTTCGACCCGGACAACCCCAATGTGGAGTATTTCGCCAGCAACGACTACTGGCATCTGGACGGTTTCATGGACGAGGTGCCGGCCAAGGCGTCCATCATGAGCGCCCACGTGGTGACCGAGACGGGCGGTGAAACCGCGTTCGCCAGCACCTACGTCGCCTACGACGAACTGTCCGAGAAGGAGAAGCGGCGGTTCGAGGGCTTGCGGGTGTGGCACAGTTTCGAGGCCATTCAGCGGCTGACATACGCCGATCCGACGCCGGAACAGCTCGACGAGTGGGCACGCCGCGGCGGACGGGAGCATCCGCTGGTGTGGACGCACGAATCCGGCCGCCGCTCACTGGTTTTCGGAGCCTCGGCCGATCACGTGGTGGGTATGGCCCCGGACGAGGGCCGGGCACTGCTGGACGATCTGCTGGCGCGGGCGACCGCCCCGGACCGGGTGCTGTGCCATCGGTGGACGGTGGGCGACATGGTGATCTGGGACAACACGGGTCTGGTGCATCGGGCCTGTCCGTTCGATCGGTCGCAGCCGCGGCGCATGCATCGGTCCACCCTGGTCGGGCAGGAGTCGATCAAATGAGCGGCCGCACGGCGATCGTGACGGGCGGCGCGTCCGGGATCGGCGGCGCTATCGCCCGGCGGCTGGCCGCGGACGGCTCGCCCGTGGCGGTGTTCGACCTGGACGGCGCGGCGGCCGATCGCGCGGCGCGGGAGATCGGCGAAGCCGGCGGCAAGGCGATCGGGGTGGCGGTGGACGTGTCCGACCGCGGCGCCATCGACACCGGTGTGCAGCGGGTGCGCGACGAGCTGGGCCGACCGTCGATTCTGGTCAACAGTGCCGGGATCACCACGTCCGGGCCGTTTCTCGACATCACCGCGCAGCAGTGGGCGCGGGTGCTGGCGGTCAACCTCACCGGTACGTTCGACTGCTGCCAGGCCGTGCTGCCCGATATGGTCGAGCAGGGCTGGGGGCGGATCGTGAACATCTCCTCGTCGAGTGTTCACAGCGGCGCGGCGGCGATGGCCGCCTACGTGTCCTCGAAGTCCGGGGTGCTGGGGTTGACGAAGGTGCTCGCGCTGGAGTTCGCGCGAAAAGGCGTCACGGTCAATACGATTCCGCCGGGATTCATCGATACCCCCATGATGCGAGCGACCGCCGAGCGTGGCTTCATCGATGTGGACAAGCAGATCGACGCTACTCCCGTCGGGCGGATCGGGCTGCCGGAGGATATCGCCGCCGCCTGCGCATTCCTGGTGAGCGAGGAGGCCGGCTATATCACCGGGCAGGTGATCGGCGTGAACGGCGGCCGCAACACCTGAGGCGGGTGGACGCGCGGTTACCGATGCCGCGGCAGATAGGGCTTCAGGTCGTCGTCGGGTTCCACGCCGAACGATCGCAGCGCCATGGCCAACATATCGTAGGTGCCGACGGTGAAAACGATATCCATGAGTTGGTTCTGCTCGAATTCGGCGGCGAGAATCTCCCAGGTCCGGGCGCCGACCACACCGTCGGACAGTAATTCGTCGGTGGCTGTCAGCAACGCTCTGTCGGCAGCCACCCATTCGTCGTCCGGCACCGCCGCCGCGATTCTTTCTATTTCCGCCTTCGCCATTCCCGCTATTTCGGCGAGAATGGCGTGCTGGGCCCATTCGTAGTCACACTGCCGGACCGCGGCGACGCGCAGTATCAGCAGTTCGCGCTGCCGGTCGCCGAGTGTCGATCCGTAGAGCAGGTGGCCGTTGAAGCTCAGGAATGCCTTGGCCAGCGCGGGATATCGCGCGAGCGTGCCGAGCAGGTTGGCCCCGGCGGGGTGCGTGTCGGCCGGGGTGTCACCGAGTACCGAGGAGCGAAATTCGCCGATGAAGCCGACCAGATCCGGCGACCACTCCGACTTTTCCGCAGGCGTTATTCGAGCCACGACCGACTCCTTCCGGCCGATGCGCAGACCGACCCGGCCATGAATTTCCGGGCCGCATCTCGCCGCCCCGAATCCGCATTTCCGGCGAATACCGGCTGCGGAAATGCTATCAAAACGGCCTTTGTTTCGCGATAGTGTTCCGCATGCGATATCCCGTCACCACGGTCTACACTTCGATACCGAATTCCGCCGCACGGCGCGGCGGCCGTCCCGATCGCAGCTGGGAGCGAACGTGCTGGGAGACGAGCCCATCTCGGACGCGTACGCGGCCAACGCCGAGTTCTGGATTCGTATCGTGCGCGACGACCTCGACCCGTACCGCAGCGGCCTCACCGACCCGGCACTGCTCGCGCTCATCGGCGACTGCGCCGGCCTGCACATCCTGGACGCCGGATGCGGAGAAGGCTGTCTGACCCGCGAATTGATCACGCGCGGAGCGGGTTTCGTCGACGGTGTGGACACCTGCGCCGAATTCGTCGCGGCCGCCGCGAGCCATCCGGCACACGATCCCGCCCGCGCACGATTCCGGCAGGCCGATGTGGCCGCGCTGCCGTTGCCCGACGACAGCGTCGATCTGGTGGTCGCCAACCGCCTGCCGCACGGGCTGTCCGATCCCGGGCGGCGATTCGTCGAATTCGCCCGCGTCGTGCGCCCTGCCGGGCGACTGGTGATGGTGACGATGCATCGTGCAACAGCGCTTCGAGGTCGCGGGGACGCGCTCCCCCGCCGCCTCCGTGCAAGCGTTGTATTCACTGGAAGCGACGATCGGGATGCTCACCACCGCCGGGTTCGCGATCACCGCCATGCGTGAACCCCGGCCCACCGACCAGCAGCGCCGCGAAACCCCTTGGTGGGATGAACATTTCACTCGGCCGCTGTTCCTGGCACTGGAATGCGTCCTGCTATAGACAGCACCAATGTCGGACATCGAGTACAAGTATTGGACGCTATATCTCCTGTTCGTGCAGGCTCAATGCCGTGGCCACCGCGTCGCCCTCCGCACCGCGAGGCCGGCCGACCTCGAAGCGGCCGCACACGACCGAGAGGAATGCGCCTTGTCCAAACTCGCTTCCGCACTGGCGGCAGTCGCGGCCGCCGGATTGCTCGCCGCCTGCGGCGGCCACGACGACACCGGCGCGAATCCGCCCGCCCCGGCGACCTCCTCCGCCCCGGCGCCGGCGTCCGCCGGATCGCCCGCGGCGCTGCTGGCCTCGACCCCGTGGGAGACCACCGCGGCACGAGATGCCCAGGGGCGCCCGGTCGCACGGACCGACAGCACTGTGGCGAACTACGTCGGTTTCGCCTACTTCGATCCCGACGGCACCTTCACCATGTACAACCTCGACGACACCCCGAAGATGCACGGCGACTGGTCGGTATCCCCCGACGGCCGCACCCGCACCATCGTCGCGAAAAACGCTGCGGGACAGGAACAATTCCGCCGTGTCGTGGAGATAGTCACACTCGACGGCACCACCTTCACCTACCGCGTCCATCCGGACGCCGCCGACCGGGCCACCTACTACGACATCGTCCACACCCCGACGGCTCACCCGGAACCGGCCGCCTAAGCCGGCACGGCCACGCGCTACTTCCCGTCCGTGCCCGGATGGCGCAGCGTCAGCAGGAGATGATCGAGACGGGTCCGCGTGGACACGGGCACCGGGGGCATGGTGTCCAGACGGCCGACGAGCTGCGCGGCCAATTCCTGCAGCTTGACGTTGGTTTCCTGAGATCGCCACGCCAGCACCCGGAACGCCTGCTCCGCCGAGATCCGGTAGACGAACATCAGGATCCCCTTGGCCTGTTCGATCGCCGCCCGGCGCTCGATCACGGCGGGCAGCTCCTCCTCGAAAAGTTCCCGGCGCTGCTGGTCGACCGAGTCGGTGAGATCGACGTAGTAGCCCTGCGTGCCGATCACCTCGCCCGACTCGTCGAGCATCGGCTCCGACACCACCAGCACATCGCGGACCGTGCCGCCGGTGTCGACGATGCGGTGCCTGCTGGAGAACGGCGCGTGATCTTCGACCGAGGTGACGATGGTGGCCTCGACCCGATCGCGGTCGTCGGGATGTTTGTGCTCGAGCAGCAGTTCGGTGGTCGGTTCGATCTGCCCGGGGGCGTAACCGTGCATCCTGGCGACCTCGTCCGACCACTCCCATCGCCCTTCGGCGAACCAGAATCGGAACCAGCCGACGCCCTGCGGGTCACCGGCGCCCACCACCCGTTCGACGCCGTCCTCGTGCCCGCTGGCGACCATGATCGCAGCCTACTCCCCGGCCCGGGCACGCCCCTCACCTGCGACGATGCCTGCCGAGGGGGGCGGGGAAGGCGGCCGTGACGGCACGATGCGCGGCGGCATCCGTTCCGTGGCCCAACCGATACCGGATCCTGTCCGGTTCTCGACCGACGGGACCGGACGGTCCGTAGGATCGGTCCGGTACGCGAACGGCGCGCATCCGCCCGCCCCCGAGCGTCCGATTGTGCACCACACAGATGCGTTGCACGCCAACCTGTTTCGAAACTCCGGCGCAGGCCGAGCGAACGATAGCCGAATGCGAACATCCGTGCGCAGGCGCAAGACCGTTGAGCTTGCGTGATCGAGGTGCTCGCTCCAAGTCGTCGCATACGACGGAAACGGAGTGGCCCGAATGACACATCCCGCACGAACCCACCGGACCGGAGGCGCCCGGTCGCGTAGCGACAGCTACGACAACATCGAACCGTGGTTCGACAAACTCGCCGACCTCGACGCCACCGACCCGCATCGGCGGGCACTGCGCGAACACATCATCGAATTGTGCCTGCCGCTGGCCGAGCACATCGCACGCCGCTATCTCAACCGCGGCGAGGCCTACGACGACCTGCTGCAGACCGCCCGCATGGGGCTGGTCCTCGCCGTCGACCGCTTCGATCCGGGCCGTGGCGCGCCGTTCCTCGGGTTCGCCGTCCCCACCATCATGGGCGAGGTGCGCAAACATTTCCGCGACCACACCTGGGCGGCCCGCGTACCCCGCCGCTACAAGGAACTGCGCCACCGGATCGTGAAGGCGGGCGATCCGCTCACCCAGCGCCTGGGCCGTGCGCCCAACGCCCGGGAACTGGCCGCCGAGCTGGACGTCGACATCATCGACATCACCCAGGCACTCGTCGCCGCCAACGTCTACCAGTGCGATTCCCTCGACGCCGCCCGCACCGAACGCGACGACGCACCGTCCACGGCGGCCGCCGCGCTGGGCGTCGACGAACCCTGCTACGAACTGCTCGAGCAGGCCGCGGCGGTCCGGCCGCTCATCGCCGATCTGCCGCAGCGCGACCGCGACATCCTCGTCCTGCGATTCTTCGAATCGAAAACGCAATCGGAGATCGCCGAGCACTTCGGGGTGTCCCAGATGCACGTGTCACGACTGCTGACCCGCATTCTGGACACGCTGCGCGACGGGGTATGGAGCACACCGGAGGACTCGGTCGCGCAGATGCAGCCGTAGCCGCGGCGGCGCCGGTCAACCGCCCCGCTTGTCCGAGGCGACGAACAGCAGCCCGCCGATCATCGCCATGTTCTTGTGGAACTGCACCTGTTGCGGCTTGCGCGCGCCGGGGTCGTCGATCGCCCAGAACGCATGGCCGGCAATGGTTGTCGGCACCATCGAAGCGACCAGAGCCAGCGCCGACAGGCGGGGCAGTCTGCCCAGTGCCAGCAACACGCCACCGGCTACCTGGACGCCCGCATTGACCTGTACCAGCAGCTTGTCGTCCGCGGGCAGCGGCACGACCGAGCGCACCGCGGCGAGGGTCGGCGCCGCCGCCTCCGGCCGAGGTCCGGGCTCGCGCAACGCGTCCGCGCCGAGTACCGCGTAGGTGGAGCCCATCAGCACGCGCGCCGCCGCGCGCATCGAATCGAAGCGCATATCAACTCCATTCCGGAGACGAAGCAGGATAGTTGCCGTCAGGGCGGCGACTACCCCGCTCGCCGATCTCCATACGCGCGCCGTGCCGGCGGGAGCGGTTCACGCTCCGGCGACCCGGCACTGTCGCGACTCAACGGTGGGCCGCCGCGGCGTGCGGTCGCCGGTCACCGACGGCCGTGGTCACCAGCAACCCGGCTGCGGCCAGACCCAGAACGGTGACGATCGCACCCATCACCACATTGGTCCACAACACGCCCGTGGGACGTTCGCCGACGACCCACGGGCTGATGATCTGCCAGACGCCGATCGGGATCAGGACCCAGCTCAGGCCGTAACCGTGCGTCGGCATCGCGGTGATCACCAGGCCGATCACCGCCACGGCGAGACCGAGGATCAGATTCTGGATGACCAATTTAGGGGCGACGGAGAAATCGTTGATCACCCACGGCGTGATGGCCGTGAACAGTCCCGCCAGCAGGACCAATCCGTCGATCGTCACAACCGACGCACCACCCGGGCCGCCATGGCGGGCCTCTCGCCCGGTGGGCCGGTCCACCGCGGTGCTCTGTGGATAGCTGACCATCTCCAGTCTCCTTCCCAACTGTCGTTCGGTACCGTCCGATCGGCCGGCACTGTCGGGCTACCCGGTGTCGCCGCGATGAACCCGGGGCGCGCGGCGGGATCAGGAGGTGCGGTCGGGGCGATCCGTTCGGATCGCGGCCGAGGCGGCGGCGCGGGAGCGGACACCGAGCTTGATGCGCGCGTTGGCGACGTGCCGGTGCACGGTATGGGGACTCAAGGTCAGCCGCTCGCCGATCTGCGCGTCGGTCAACCCCTCGGCCACCAGACGCAGAATCTCGCGCTCGCGATCGGTCACCGCTTCGGGGCCCGGCGGCGGCGGCCGGGACCGCACCGGATATCCCAGCCCGCGCAGGATCGCGTCGGCCACGGCGGTCGCGTCACCGCGCCATGGGAAGTGGTCCTCGCCGTACAGTTCGACGAAGGTCGCGCGGCGCACGCGGCGGGCGACGTCGACGCCGAGGGCGAACGGCACCGCGCGATCGTCCCTGCGGTGCAGCACGGTGGTCGGGACGGTCACGGCCGCCAGGTACTCGGTGGCGTCGAGTTCGTATGTGGCGGACAATGATCGCGCGGCCTGCTCGGCCGTCGCGGACAGCCGCTGGAAGCGGGCGAAGCGTTCGCGTTCGGCGCTGTCGGCGCCGGGGACGAACACATCGGCCAGCAATCGGGAGCCCAGGCCCCAGTGCGCGGAAATCGCATCCACCAGCGCGCGGCGCGCTCCCTCCGGTGCGATGTCCGCGCCGCGGGCGAACGATCCGTAGAGGACGAGCCGATGGACCCGGCGGGGCAGCCGGGCCGCGAGTCCGGCGGCGACCGCCGAGCCCGACGACGCGCCCAACACGGCGACGCGCTCGAATCCCAGCGCATCGACGATCTCGGCGGTCACGGCGATTTCACCGTCCGGATCGACCGGCGCCGCGGTCGCGGACATACCGCGCCCGGGCTGGTCGTACCGGATGACGGTGAATCGAGTCGCCAGCCGGGACATGAAGGCCCGGAACAGCGGATCCTTCCAGTTGAGGAGCAGGTGGCTGCACCACCATCCGCCGATCAGCAGGGCGGGACCGCTGCCGACCACCGAACAGGCGACCTCGCCGCCGACGGTCCGCACCCGGTGGATCGCCTGCTCCTCGGCGCGCACCATGCTGCCACCTCTCGTGCGGCGGCCGTCGAGGCCGGCGCATCATCCGACATCGATTATGGCCCGAACGGGCCATGACGCGAAGGGCCGCCGCCCGCCACACTCGTTCCCATGACCACCGCAACTCTCGGCCAACGCTTCTTCGCCAGCTGGTATCCGGGCTTCATGTCCCGCGTCGAACGCGCCGGACAGGCCGATCTGCGCCGGGCCCAGCTCTCCCGCGCCTCCGGCCGCACCCTCGAAATCGGGGCCGGCGACGGACTGTCCGTGGCGCATTATCCGGACGGCCTGGACGAACTCGTCCTGCTCGAACCGAATCCGGCACTGCGGGCCCGATTGACGACCCGCGCCGACACCCGCACCGGGCCCGTCACCGTCGTGGACGGCGACGCGCACCGGCTGGATTTCCCGGCAGCCAGTTTCGATACCGTCACCGCGTCGCTGGTGTTCTGCTCGGTGCGCGACCCGGCCCGCGCGCTGCGCGAGGTGCATCGCGTGCTGCGTCCCGGCGGCCGGTTCCTGTTCCACGAACACGTCCGCGGCACCGGCCTGCGCGCCGGCGTCCAGGACGTGCTGACACCGCTGCAACGACGCCTCGCGGACGGTTGCCACGCCAATCGCGACTTCGAAAGCCTGCTCGCCGCAGCGGATTTCGATATCGAGGACATCGCACACACCCGGATGCCGACGATGATGCCGACCATCGTGCCCCTCGTCGTCGGCACCGCGCGCCGACGGTGAGCGCCGCGCCTAGTCCACCTCGTCGTCCACGTCGTCGAATTCGAAATGCAAGGCGGCGACGCAGCGTTCGTATTTGTCGACCAGATCCGCTTCACTGTCGGCGCCGATGAAGATGTCCGCCAGTTCGTAGCTGTAGCTGTCCTGCGCGGGCATCTCCGACAGCCGGATCCCTTCGGCGGGAACCACTTCGATGGTGACCCCCGGGATCTCGCCCTGGATCCGCTCGATCTCCGCGGCCGTGGGAACTCTGGTCACGATCCCGTCGGAGAAGCGGCGGTAATAGCATTTGGCGGCGATGTCGTAGCGGCCCTGCCCCTTCGGCAACCGCGGATCGAGGCCGAGGCCCAAGCGCACCATGCAGTGGTGGTTCGGCACGCCGTCCACCGCATAGAACATGTCGGCGTGCGATTGCGAATGACGGGCGTTGATCTCCAGCACCGACACCCGTCCGGTGTCCGGCTCGCAGAAGAATTCGATGCTGAACGTCGAATTGTCCAGGCCCATCCGGGAAATGACGCGCTCGGAGATATCGGTCATCCGCGCCACGATCTCGGATGGCAACTGGGACGGATATTGATGCCGGAGGAAACACGGCGTATCGGGGTAATTGATGGAATCCAGGGCGCCGTTCACGGTGACCTGCCCGCGATAGACGTATCCCTCGGTCGCGGCCTGCACGCCGGTCAGGGTCTCCTCGGCCAGACATGCCTGGCCGCCGATCGCGGCGATCTCCGGAGGAAGGTCGACCCGGTCGAGAACGAATTCGAACGGTTTCCCGACCCGGCCGACGCCCTCGCGGATCTGTTCGACCGCCGCCTCGAACTCGCGGTCGTCGTGCACGTGGAACGCCAGTTCCGAGGAGAAGGACTTGACGGGCTTGAGCCAGACCGGATACGTCATTCCCTCGGGCAGGCGGGGCTCGCCGTCCAGGTCGACGATTCCGAACTTCGGAATCTCGTCGATCACCTTGCTCTGCTCGATCCGGCTCCAATATTTGTGCTCACACTTGACCACTGCCTCGAGATCGGCGCTGGGCAATCCGAACCGCTCACACAACATCGGGACCAGGGCGGTCACCGGGAAATCCCAGTAGCCGACCACGGCCGCGATATCCCCGTCGAAGCCCTTCAGGGCCTCCTCGGCCTTGTGCAGCAGGTCCTCGATCGGAATCTCACCCTCCTGGGTTTCCTCGATTCCGAGCAATCGGTGGAACCGGAATTGCGGCGCGTCCGGAATCAATTCCAGGGTGCGCAGATTTCCGTCGTCGAGACCGATCACGAAGATGTCGGCAGTACTCACAAGCTTCCTCTTTTCGAAACGTCCCCCGCGGGCGCGTACATCGATTCCCCGGTGTCGCTCCGGGGCGCTGGGCGTTGCACGATCCGCACCAGCTGGCGCAACGCGTGGCGGGCCTCGGGAACCTCGGAGAGATGCCACGCGTGGAACATCCCCGGATATTCGAAGTAACCGAGATCGACACCCTCACGCACGCACCGCGCCCGGAAACGTCGGGCATCGGCCAGCAGGATGTCGCGGGTGCCGATGAACAGACTGAGCCGCCCGGGCGTCGCGGCGGGGGCATTCAGCGGACTGATCATCGGATCGCGCCGGTCGAGGTCGCCGGCGTACAGGCGACCGGCCTCGGCCAGTCCCGCGACGCCGAGATAGGGGTCGCACGGATCGAGGGCCCGGGCCATGGGATCGGTCATGGTGACATCGAGCCACGGCGAGATCATCACGACCTCCTTGGGCGTCACCGCCCCGGTCGCGCCGAGTTGGCGTGCCAGCACCAGCGCCAGCGCGGCACCGGCGGAATCTCCCATGAACACCTTGTTCTCCGACGCGGTGTGCGCGAAGACCTCGTCGTGTACGGCGCGCACCATCGCCACCGTGTCGTCACCGTGGTGTGCGGGGGCGAGCGGGTAGAGCGGCACGGTGACCGCGCATCCGGTCCGGTCGACCAGGCGGGCCAGGAACTTCCAGTGGTCGTGCTGAATCTGGTGGACGTAGGCGCCACCGTGCAGGTAGAGCACATGGCGTGAGGTGCCACCCTCCAGCGGCCGGATGGTGTACACCGGCCGGCCCCGCATGTTCCGGCGCGTCACCCAATAGTGGGTGTGCAATTCGGCCGGCGGGCGGTCCCGGTCCGGCCGCTGGCTCTTGCGAATACTCTCCCGCAGCGCTTGCGGGTCGGCAAAGGTCTTGTCCGCGTGCGTCATTCGCATACCGGCGATCAGCATGCGGCTGCGCAGGCTCGGTTTCGCGTGATTCACCGGTCCTACCGGTTCCAGGTCACACATGGTCACGGGGAATCACCCTCTTCCAGTTCCGCGAGAACATTCGCTGTTCGCCCTCGAATCCGTCGAGTTCGGCGTGGACATAGAAGTCGGTCGGGGTACAGGTGACGCGGGTCCGGGTTTCGGTGCGGGCCCGCCAGTCGCCACGGGCGAAACTCATCGACCACGACGTTTCCGCTGTGGCGGAACAGAATTCGTCCGCCTTCCAGCTGTAGCGTTCGTGGACGCGGCGGTCGACGTCGAGATCGTGCTCGTCGAAGCGGATCAGGCCGGCGTCCTTGACGATGTCGAGGGCAGATCGGTAGTCGATCAGATCGCGCGAGACCGTCCACTTCTGCTCCCCCGGCCTGATCCGGGTGGTGCGCATCGGCTCGGCGCCTTCGGGTTCCTCGAACGGCCGCACCGCGACATCGTCGGATTCGGCGATCGGCCGGATCGGCAGCGTCAGGGCGCTGCCCTCGGTGTACACGGTGACGAGCGCGGGTTCCGGCGGCGGCCACGCCAGCGGCCAGTACGACGTGGACAGCGACAACCGGATCCGGTGCCCGGCCGGAAAGGCCTGGGCCACGGCATTGAGCTGTACGGTGACGCGGTAGCGCCGGCCCGGTTCCAGGGGTTCCGGTTCGTCGTGCCCGTCGCGGTGGGTCAGATTCAGCAGGCCGTAGGTCACCCGAGTCGCGCGGCCGTCCGGGGCGACATCCGACAGTCTGGCCGCGATCATCGCGACCGGTTTGTCGGCCGACACCTCCAGTGTCACGGTCGGCGCGCCCAGGATCTCGCAGCGCTCGGTCAGTTCGTCGGTGTCGAACACCAGCGAGCCGCCGTCTTCTTCGCGCTGGTCGTAGGGCAGATCCGGGGGCGCGCTGTAGGACGCCCACTTCCCGGCGAACTGCCCCACCGACAGCGGCGATTCGACCGCGAGCGCCGCCGGGGACACCGGCTCGTCCGGGCGCGCGATCCGAGTGCGGGCCAGCGGGTGCGCCACGGCCCGCACGTGCGGCGAGGGCCACGCGGGCTCACCGACCCAGCGGCCGGGCCGCTGTTCGTACGACGTGGACGGCGGCACGCTGTCCTGCATCCACGTCCGCAACATCGGGCCGTCCATCACACCGTTGTCGATATCGCGCAGCCAGTGGTCCCACCAGCGCACCACCTCCTGCAGGTAGCCGATCGCGGGGCCGGGTTCGCCGAGATGTGGATATTTGTGCGACCACGGGCCGATCAGCCCCTTGCGCGGGACTTCCAGATTCTCGAGCAGCCGTGCGACGGCGTTCGAATAGCCGTCGGCCCAGCCGCTGGAGGCCAGCACCGGAATCTGGACGTCGGCATAGTTCTCGCAGACCGACGCGCGCCGCCAGTAGTCGTCGCGGCGCTGGTGCTCGAGCCAATTCGCGGCCCAGAGGCTGCAGTTCTCCAGCCGCTCCAGCCACATCTCCCGCCAGCGGTCACCGACCAGCGCGGGATCGGGCGGCAGCGTGCTGTAGGCGAACATGGTCGCGGATTCGGCGATGTTGTCCGACAGCAGGGCGCCGCCCATGTAGTGCATGTCGTCGGAATAGCGATCGTCGGTGAACGAGGAGATCACGATCGCCTCCAGGCCCGCGGGTTTACGAGCCGCCACCTGCAGCGCGTTGAATCCGCCCCAGGAAATGCCCATCATGCCGAGCCGGCCGTTGCACCACGGCTGCGCCGCCATCCAGGCGAGCACCGCTTCGGCGTCGAGATGCTCCTGTTCGAGATACTCGTCGGCGAGCACGCCCTCCGACTCGCCGGTGCCGCGCAGGTCGACCCGGACACAGCCGTAGCCGTGACCGGCGAGATACGGGTGGTGAATCGAATCCCGCACCGCGCTCAGGTCCCGCTTGCGATACGGGATGTATTCGAGAATGCCGGGCACGGGGGCGTCGTCGGAGGCGACCGGCCGCCATATCTTGGCGGCCAGCCGCACCCCGTCCGGCATCGGGATCCACACCTGTTCGTCCACGGTGATCTGCTGCGGCATGGACGTCACCGTCCGCATCAGTCCTCCTCGGTTCACATCTCGGTGGCAGGTTCGGCGAAGCGGCATCTCACCGCCCGCTGCCACCGCCCCCGTCGATTACGCACTTCCGGCGGCTACCCGCTCACGTCCGCACTACACCGGCAGCGCACCCGTTTGTGCGCTTTCGCACGAAACAACTTCTCGTACAGCATCTTTCGCGATACGGTGGCACGCTCACGCGCGCTTCGCGCCGATGGTGTGAGCTGGGCTACAGCACTCGCCGAGCCGTGGCCCGTGGGGCGGATGAGCACAGTTTGAATCCTGTGCCGCATGGCTATGACTGCGCCATCATGGCTCACTGTCTTCCCGATGTATCCGCTCGCGCCGGAACACGACCACCGGACCATCGTGCCCATGATCTCGCCACCGACGACCCACTGTCGCTGACTCTCGACGACCGGGACCCCGAACTCGGGGTGACCGGATTGAAGCAGGCGGGCCGGTGGTACGCCGCCGGGCGCGCCCTCGACGACCCCGAGATCAGTCCCGCCTTCGCCGACCTCACCGGTCTGGCACCGGCCATCGTCTTCATCGGCCTCCGCGATATCCTGCTTCCCGACGCCCGCCGCGTCCGGGAACTCGGCGCGGCCGCGGGCGTACCGGTCGAGCTGCACGAATATCCCGGCATGCCACACAACTGGATCATGAAGAAGATCCCCGAAGCCCGTCGCGCCACCGACGAACTGGTGGTATTCCTCCACACCGCGGCGGCGCAAACCCTCCGGTAACGCGAGCAGGAATTATCCGTACGCCGAAGAAACTGACCAACGTCCCACGCATCGGAGCCTTCGGCATGGTTCGGCGTAGCCGGCGAACGCGGATAGTGGCCGTATGAGAACCGAAGTGCAAGAGGCATTCGATGGTGTTTCGTGATCGCGTCGACGCGGGCAGCCGGCTCGCGACGCGTCTGATCGCTCTGTGTGACACCGATGTCGTCGTACTGGGCCTGCCGCGCGGCGGAGTACCGGTCGCCTTCGAAGTGGCACGCGCGTTGCGCGCACCGCTGGACGTCCTGGTGATCCGCAAGCTGGGCGTGCCCTATCAGCCCGAACTCGCCTTCGGCGCGGTCGGCGAGGACCACACCCTCGTCCTCAACACCCTGGTCGTGCGCCGCACCGGGCTGTCCGAGGACGACATCGATGCGGTGCAGCGGCACGAGCGCACGGAACTGGCGCGTCGGGTGGACATGTACCGGCAGGGACGCGACGGACCGTCACTGCGTGGCCGGACCGTGGTGCTGGTCGACGACGGCATCGCGACGGGGGCCACCGCTCGCGCCGCCTGCCGCGTGGCCCGTGCCCGCGGCGCCGCCCGTATCGTCCTGGCCACTCCCGTCGCCGCCCGCGAGGCGTTGGCGTCGCTGCGGCCGGAAGCCGACGACATCGTCTGCCTGAAAACGCCACTGCTCTTCGACGCGGTCGGCCAGTGGTACCGGCACTTCGGACAGACGAGCGACGACGAAGTCGTCGATCTGCTCGCCCGGGCGGCCCTCGCCGCCCGCGAACGCCCCCGGGTGGCCGAGTCCAGCGATCCGCCGCTGGTCGACGACGACGTCACCATCACTGTCGGGGAGGCCGAACTGGGCGGCCACCTGACGGTTCCGGAAGCCGCGAGGGGGGTGGTGATCTTCGCCCACGGCAGCGGCAGCAGCAGGCACAGTCCACGCAACCGATTCGTCGCCACCGCTCTGCAGCGGGCCGGACTCGGAACGCTGCTGTTCGACCTGCTCACCTCCGCCGAAGAGCTCGAGCGCGCCAATGTCTTCGCTATCGGTCTGCTGGCGAATCGGCTGGCAGGTGTCACGCGGTGGCTCGCCGGGATGCACTACGCCGACGACCTCCCGATGGGGTACTTCGGCGCCAGCACCGGGGCCGCGGCCGCGCTGCGGGCGGCCGCCGATCCGGAGCTGAAGATCGCCGCCGTCGTCTCCCGCGGCGGCCGCCCCGACCTCGCCGACCTCTTTCTGACCGCCGTGCGAGCGCCGACCCTGTTGATCGTGGGAGGAAACGACCCGGCGGTGATCGAACTGAACAGGTTCGCCCAGCGAGCGATGGCGTGCGAGTCTCGCATCGAGATCGTGCCCGGCGCCACCCACCTGTTCCCCGAGCCCGGCACGCTGGAAGCCGTGGCCGAGCTGGCCCGCGACTGGTTCCGCACCCATTTCCGCGGGTCGACGACGGCCCGCACACGACCATGACCGGGTATTCCGCCGGACCGCCCGCCCTTCTCCGGCCACGCGTCGGGATCGAAAGTCCTTGCCGGTCACCGCTTTCCGTCGTCTCCCGCGCCAGCGGCACCGACCACATCACCGCACCACGGGCCGCATGGTCCACACTCCGGTGACTTTGGTCCATCACGAATTCTCCGGTCATCGGCGAGGCTGGTACCGATGGAGACCAACGATCCCTTCGCCGCGCTCGCCGAAACGCATTCGGCGGTGGTGGTGCTGTTCGGCGACCGGGCCTACAAGATCAAGAAGCCGGTGCGGACCGACTTTCTCGACTTCTCCACGCGGGCCGCGCGCGAAGCCGCGTGCCTGCGCGAACTCGAGCTCAATCGGCGGTTCGCTCCCGACGTGTACCTCGGCATCGGGCACCTGTCCGATCCGGCGCGCGATGCGGACGAACCGGTGTTGCTGATGCGCCGGCTCCCCGATGCCGCCCGGTTGTCGCGGCGCCTCGACGATCCGGTCGTCGCCCGCGACATCCTGTCGGTGCTGGTTCGCGATGTGACCGCCTGGCACGACCGGGCGCCGACCGGGGCGGCGATCGATCGCGCGGCGACGGTGGCGGCGGTTCGGGAGCGCTGGGAGTCGTTGCTGTCCGGGATGACCCATCCCCCGATCGAACCGGCTGCGGTGCGGGAGCTGACCGATCGGGCGATGCGCTACCTCGACGGACGAAAGGCGTTGTTCGACAAGCGCATCGCCACCGGGCGCATCGTCGACGGCCACGGCGATCTGCGCGCCGACGACATCTTCGTCACCGACGACGGCGTGCGGGTCATCGACTGCCTCGACTTCGACGACGAACTCCGCCACGTCGATCGGCTCGACGACATCTGCTTTCTGGCCATGGATCTGGAACGCCTCGGGTACCCGGACCTCGGCCGGGCCGTCGTCGAGGAATATCTCGAAGCGACCGGCGACCCGGCCCCGGACTCGCTGTACCACCACTACATCGCCTATCGGGCGGCGGTGCGCGCGAAGGTCGACTGCGTGCGGTACGGGCAGGGAGAACGGCGAGCGGCGGCCGGTGCGGTGCGGCACGTCGAGGTCGCCCTGCGACACCTGGCGGCCGGCGCGGTGCGCCTCGTGCTGGTCGGTGGCCTGCCGGGCACCGGCAAATCGACGATCGCGCGCCGCCTGGCCACGGCGACCGGCGCGATCCTGTTGTCCAGCGACCACATTCGCGCCGTCGCGCGCGCCGAAGGCGTGCTGGACGGCGCGACCGGCGAATACGACCACGGCGCCTACACTCCCGCCGCCCGCGATCACGTCTACGCGGTCATGTGCGCCGAGGCGCGGACCCTGCTCGCCGCGGGCCGCTCGGTCGTCCTGGACGCCAGCTGGATCGACGAGACGCAACGACGCCGCGCGTCTCGGCTCGCCGCCGAGACCGCGGCCGATCTCATCGAACTCTGTTGTAGCGCACCGGCATCCGTGGCCGCCGCGCGCATCGTGGCGCGCACCGGATCCGAATCCGACGCCACACCCACCGTCGCGGCGGCCATGGCCGCCGATCGCGACCCGTGGCCCGGTGCAGTGGTACTGGACACCACCACACCGGTGGACGAGACCACCGAAGCCGCGCTGCGCGGCTATCGGCGGACGAGCGAACGGGAGCCCTCATGACCGCGGAGCCGACCGTCGACCTCACCGACGTCACCTACCGCCGCCTCACCCCCGCCGACGGCGACGCGGTCCGGGACCTGCACGCGACGCTGACCCGACGCGACGGCTACTACCGCTTCTTCGGCGCGCGGCCGAAACATCTCGAACATCTGGCCGCCGCCATGTCGATGAACGACCCGAAGCACTGCGCTTTCGGCGCGTTCGCCGGGGATCGGCTGATCGGTGTGGCGAACTACGTCGTGCTGCCCTGGCGTGGCGCGAGCCCGTCACGGTCGCGGATGGACGACCATGACCGGGCACCAGGCGTGCTGCACCAGGGCATGGGAGGTGGAGCCGAGCAGCGCGCCCAGCACCGCGCCCCGGCCGCGGCTCCCGACCACCAGCAGTTGCGCGGAACTCGACGACTTCAGCAGCACCGCACCGGGATCGGCGAGCGATACCTGACGCGTCACCGGAACATCCGGATACTTCTCCTGCCAACCGGCCAGCCGTTCGGCCAGTACGGCACGTTCGCGCACCTCGACCTCGCGAGCCGAATACAGAATGTGCGGATCGTCGGCGAACTGCCCGTAGTAGACGTCGTGACATACGTGCACGGCGACGAGTTCGGCCCCGCGCTCGGCGGCTTCCTCGAAGGCCGCGCCGATCGCCGCCTCGCTGACGGGCCCGCCGTCGACGCCGAGCACAACGGGCCCCTCGGTGTGTACCCGGTCCTCCTCCCGCGGATCGGTCCGCACCACCAGCACCGGCCCGGTCGCATGGGCGGCCACCGCCGACACAGTGGACCCGAAGTGGCCGGCCAGCCGGTGCGTGCCATGGGCCGCGAGCACCACCACGTAGGCCGACACACTGGCGTTCACCAGCGCCCTGGCGGGATCACGGTCGACCACCTCGGTAGAGATCCGCAGCCCCGGCAGCACGGCCCGGACGCGCTGCGCCGACCGCTCGACCAGCGCCGCACCGCGTTCACGAGCTGCGGAAAGCATGGCGGCCGCGGGGGAATCGAGCGAGCCGATACCGAGCTGAATCCGGTTCAGGTCCAGCGCGTGCACGATGCGCAGTTCGCGCCCGCGCTGCGCCGCCATGCCCGCGGCCCAGTCCACCGCGAGATCGGAGTGCCCGGAACCGTCGACGCCTACCACGACCGCCGCCCCGGCGGAATGTCGGATGTCGGAGGCTGGATCGGGGGTCATGGCGCCTTCCTTCGGTGCGACGGCCCGCGAGGTGCTCGGCCGTTGTTCTCACGGTAGAGACGACGGCAGATGCCGCGATGCGGCCGAAAGTCCCTATCTCCGCCACTCGGTCCCGACCTCGTCCCGCCCGATGCGGGACCTTCGTCCAGGGATGTGAGCCGACGGTCCCTGGTGTGTGTTCGGGGCCCGAACCACGATCGATGCAGGAGGTCCTGCCATGTACGCTCGCGACATTCTCAGCCGCCCCGTGGTCACCGTGCACGCGGAAACACCCCTGCCCCAGGCAGTTTCGCAACTCACCGAGCACGGATTCGCGGCCCTTCCGGTCGTCGACGAGGACGGGCACGTCATCGGCATGCTCTCGGAATCGGACGCGCTCTCGGCACCGAGTCCGGAAGCGACCGCCGGGACGTCGATGACCACCCCCGCGGAGGTGATCGAACCGGGGACCGACCTCGCGACCGTCGCCGCCCGCATGCTCACCCGGCGGTTGCGTTCGATGCCGGTCGTCGAAGCGGGCGTTCTGGTCGGCATCGTGGCACGCCGGGATCTGCTGCGCACCCTGATGCGCGACGACGCCGCGGTGGAAGCGAAGGTGCGCGCGCTGCTCGACGACTACGCCGGCAGCCGTCGCCAGTGGACGATCCGCGTCGACGGCGGGCACGCCGTGATCTCCGGCGGATTCGCCGATGCTGCCGAGGAGCGGACGGTGACGGCACTGGCGCTCACCGTCGACGAGATCACCCATGCCGAAACGGTTCCGGGCCCCGGCCCCGCCGCGGGCGCCGTCGGCGCTACGACGGCGCCGCTGACGGAATGGCTGCATCGCAAGGCCGACGAGACCATCGGGTGACGTCGAAACCCCCGGAACCTCACTTCCCCAGCCCGTTGTTCGATATGCCCACAATCCCGACCCGATCGTCCTCGACGAATCACGCCGCACCGTTGTGGTCGACTCCTGTCGACGCGGCGGCCTCTTCGTCGCCGGCTCGGCCGACAGTTGTCGGCCGTTCAGTCAGGAACGTTGCGCGCGAGTTCGTCCAGCCAGGCTGCGGCGGGAGCGTCGCTCGGCGCCCGCCAGTCCCCGCGGGGCGACAGCGATCCGCCGGACCCGACCTTGGGCGCATTCGGCAGGGTCGATCGTTTGAACTGGCTGGTCTGCACGAAGCGGCGCAGGAACTCGGCCAGCCAATGCTTGATCGTGGCGAGGTCGTATTCGTGACGCTGATCCTCGGGGATCAGGTCGGGCCAGCCGCCGCGGGTGCGGTCACTCCAGGCGTGTTCGGCGAGGTAGGCGATGCGGCTGGGCCGGAATCCGAACCGCAGCAGGTGATAGAGGTGGAAGTCCTGCAACTCGTACGGGCCCACGGTGGCCTCGGAACTCTGCAGCGCCGCGCCGGGAACGAGCTCCGGTGAGATCTCGGTCTCGAGGACCGAGTGCAACACAGCGCTCGCCTCCGGGCCGAGCTCACCGCGGTCGGCGGTCCAGGCGATCAGATATTTGATCAGCGTCTTGGGCACCGAGGCGTTCACGCTGTAGTGCGCCATATGGTCGCCGACGCCGAAAGTGCACCAGCCCAAGGCCAATTCGCTCAGGTCACCGGTCCCGACGACCATGCCGTGATGCATGTTCGCGAGGCGGAACAGATGCGAGGTGCGCTCCCCGGCCTGCACGTTCTCGTAGGTGATGTCGTAGACGGGCGCCCCGTCGGCCGCCGGATGTCCCAGATCGCGCAGCATCTGCGTCGCCGACGGCCGGATGTCGATCTCACCGGCGGTTGCTCCCACGGCGCGCATCAGCCGACGCGCGTTCTCCAGCGTCCGGGTGCTCGTGGCGAAGCCGGGCATGGTGTAGGCGAGCACCTGCGACCGCGGCAAGCCCAGCCGATCCATGGTCTGCGCCGCGACGATCAGCGCGAGCGTGGAATCGAGGCCGCCGGACACGCCGATCACCAGGTGCTGGGATCCGGTCGCGGCCAGCCGCGTGGCGAGCCCGGCGACCTGGATGTGATGGACCTCGGCACAGCGCCTGTTGCGGCTGCCGGGATCGGCCGGAACGTAGGGAAAGCGCGGGATCTCGCGCCGCAGCGGTGGTGCGCCGGCCGGGATCGGCGCCTCGAATTCGAGCCGCCGGAATCGGGTGACCCGCTCGTGATGGTCGTGGGCGTTGTCGGTGAAGCTGTTGAGCCGCAGCCGATCCGCGGCCAGCCGCTGCAGATCGATATCGGCGGTGACCAGTTGCGGGTCGGCGGCGAAGCGCTCACTTTCGGCCAGCAGGTTGCCGTTCTCGCAGATCAGCGCCTGACCGTCCCACGCCATATCCGTGGTGGACTCGCCCTGTCCGGCCGCGGTGTACAGATAGGCAGCGATATTGCGCGCCGAGGTCGACACACACAGTTGCCTGCGGTAGTCCGCCTTGCCGACGACGATATTGCTCGCCGACAGATTCGTCAGCACGGTGGCACCCGCGAGTGCGGCGAAGACATTGGGCGGCAAGGGAACCCACGCGTCCTGGCAGATCTCCACCGCCAGCACCAAGCCGGGCAGGTTCACCGCCTCGAACAGCAGGTCGGCGCCGAAGGGCACCCGCTGCCCGGCGACGGTGGTGTGGTCGTCGACGGCGTCGCGGGCCGCGGAGAACTGCCGCTTCTCGTAGAACTCCTGGAAATTCGGCAGGTAGCTCTTCGGCACGACCCCCAGGACGCGGCCGCGGTCGATGATCAACGCGCAGTTGAACAGTCGCTCCCGCACCCGCAGCGGAGCCCCGACGATCAGCACGCTGTCGATATCCACGCTCTCGGCGACCACGCGGTCTACGGCCGCGCGCACCGCGTCGTCGAGCGCCTCCTGGTGGAACAGGTCCTCGGCGGAGTAGCCGGAGAGACCGAGTTCCGGAAACAGCGTGAGCACCACGGAATCGGCGTCGGCCTGCCGCGCGAGCAGGAGTGTCTGCTCGGCGTTGTACTCGGGATCTGCCACCCGCACCGACGGCACGGCGACGCCGACGCGCACGAACCCGTGCCGATACAGCGATCCGAACGGTAATTCGCGCGCCACGGCGGCTCCCTGGATTCGACGGTCGGCCTGTCGGGGCCGGACCGGCTAGCGATCGAGTGCCCGCATGCGACGGGTGTACTCCTCGTCGTCTATCTCACCACGGGCGAAGCGTTCGGCGCGGATCTGCTGCGGGGACGGTCCGGCGGCCACGGTCGGAGGCGACGGTCTCGGGCCGGGCGAGGTAGCGCAGCACGCGAGCGATTCAGCTTCGTCGATGCGATCGGCGGGCGGCAGGGGCGAAAGACCTCGCCGTCGCGCCGTCGGTCCCCGCGCCGGACCACCGCGCACCGGCCTCGCTGTCCTCGGCTTTGCGTAGGGACGTAGGTCCCGTGAGGCGGGGAGTCTCGCCCCTCCCTGGGGGTGCTGCACCCGCACAGACTGGCGGTAGGCGCTTCGACCGGTGGAGCGCCAGAAGCGAGGTGGCCGGATGTTGCACGAGACAATTCCGTTGGGCCGGGTCGCGGGTATCCGCGTCGGCGCGCACTGGTCGGTGCTGGTCACCGTTGCGTTGTTCGTCTGGCTGCTCGGCGTGCAATTGCGCGGCAGCGGCAGCCCGGCCTTCACCTGGTCCGTCGCCGCGCTCGCCGCCGTGACCCTGTTCGCCTCCCTGACCGCGCATGAACTGGCGCATTCGATCGTCGCCCGCCGCCACCGGGTGCGGGTCGAGCGCATCGTGCTGTGGCTGCTGGGCGGGGCGTCCGAACTCGGCGACGAACCGCCCGACGCGCGCAGCGATTTCCGGATCGCGATCGCCGGTCCGGCGACGAGTCTGGTGCTGGGCGGACTGTTCGCCGTCGTCGCGGTGGCCGTGGACAGCGGACGGCCCGACAGCGCCGTCACCGCGGCGCTCGCCTGGCTCGCGGTCACGAATATCGCGCTGGGACTGTTCAATCTGCTGCCCGGCGCGCCGCTCGACGGCGGCCGGGTCGTGCGGGCCCTCGTCTGGTGGCGGACCGGCGACCGGCTGCGCGCCACCACCGTGGCCGCGCGCGGCGGCCGGTTGCTCGGCACCGTGCTCGTCGTGCTGGGCGCCGTCGACATCATCGTGTTCCGCCAGTTCGGCGGGCTGTGGCTGATGCTGCTGGGCTGGTTCCTGCAGACCGCCGCCAACAGCGAACTCGCCGCTGCGGGCCTGCGGCATCGGCTGGGAGACGCCCGGGTTCGCGACGTCATGACCGAGAATCCGATGGCGGTGCCGGCGGAGTGGACGATCACCCAGCTGCTGAACTCGAGCGCACCGCGGACCGGCCATCGCGTATTCCCCGTCGTCGACGCGCTCGGCCACCCGATCGGCGTGGTCGCGTGGTCGGATCTCACCGCGACCGCCGTCCCGGCGCGCGAGACGACCCTGTTGCGTTCGGTCGCCCGGCCGCTGCGCGCGGTCGCGATCGTCGGGCGCGACGATCTGCTCGCCGATGTCGCCACCCGAGTCGTTCTGCGGCCCAAACTCGATGCGGTCGCGGTGGTCGACCCGTCGGGCCGGCTCACCGGCGTGATCACCGCCACCGACCTGGTCACCGCATGCGATCGCTCGGCTCTCGGGCTGCCTGTCGGCCGCCCCAGCCACCAGGAGACTGCTCCGGACTCGCAATAGCCGATCCCTGGCAAACGAAGAACACAGCCATGACTCCACCCCTGTCCCGCGTGAGTCCTGGCGGCCGACCGACCCGATCCGCAGACCTCTGATCCGCGGCGGTGGGCGTTCCGCTCACCGGATCGAGGACCTTCGGCCGTGGTCCCGGCGAGCACGACGCGCGAGTCTGGCATCGAGACCCTTTTCAGCAGATCGGAGCCGTGATGGGCGACTATGTGGCAAGTCTGAACGATATTCGGCTGACCGATGCCGGCCAGGTGGGCGGCAAGGGCGCCAATCTCGGTGAGATGGTCGCGGCGAAGCTCCCCGTGCCGCCCGGATTCGTGATCCTGCGATCGACGTACGAGACCGCCGTCGCCGACGGGCCGCACGGGCCCGAGATCGACTCCCTGCATACCGAGGCGCTGCGCAGCGCCGTCGCCGCGGACAACGCGGGCCGCGCGCAGCTCGACCTGTTGTGTTCCCGCATGCGCGACCTGGTGCACGAGACGCGGCTCGACGGGGCGATCGAAGAGGCGATCGTGAACGGGTACCACCGGCTCGGCGACCGGGTACGCGTCGCGGTCCGGTCCTCGGCGGTCGGCGAGGACAGCGCCGATGCCTCCTTCGCCGGAATGAACCTGTCGCGCACCAATATTCGTGGCGACGCCGAGCTTCTCGACGCGGTCCGGCAATGCTGGGCGTCCCTGTTCACCCCGCGCGTTCTGACCTACCGTGCCCGCCGCGGCATGGACCGGCGGCCGGAGATGGCGGTGGTCGTGCAGCAGATGGTCACGGTCCGGTGCGCGGGCGTGGCGTTCACCGCCGACCCGACCACCGGCCGGCGAGACCGGGTGGTCATCGACGCCGCGCGCGGACAGGGTGAAGTGGTCGTATCCGGCGCGGTCGAGCCCGACACCTACGTCTTCGCCGCGAACGGCCCGATGCTGACCGAATCACGCAGGGGTGCACAGAGTTTCGCTATCTTCGCCGACGAGGACGGTGACCGCCGCGTCGACCTCCCGGACGACGAATCGCATCGGCCGGTGCTGACCGCCGAGGAGGCCACCGCGGTCGCGCGCCTCGCGCTCGAGGTCCAGCAGCACTACGGCCGCCCCCAGGACGTCGAGTGGGCCTTCGACGACCAGCGGCTGTGGCTGGTGCAGGCGCGGCCGATCACCACACTGCCCGACGAAACACCTTCGGCGGCACCGGAAGAGACGCCTGCTGCCGTGTTACTGCAGGGTCTGCCGGCCGCCCCCGGACGAGCCCGCGGCGCGGTGCGCATCCTGCGTTCACCCGCCGAGGGATCGGCGCTGCGCGACGGTGAGATCCTGGTCGCGCCGATGACCAATCCGGACTGGCTGCCGACGATTGCGCGGGCGGCGGCCCTGGTCACCGACAGCGGCGGCATGACCTGTCACGCCGCGATCGTGGCCCGCGAACTGGGAATCCCCTGCGTCGTCGGCGCGCGGACCGCCACCACCTCCCTGCACGACGGCCAGCGCATCGTCGTGGACGCGAAGGCCGGCCGGATTCGTGCGGACAGTCCGGAAGAGCGGGCCGCCGAGGCAGCAACCGCATCCGCGCCTGCCGCGACCACCACCATGCCGGCGGCGGCGCCGGTCACCGAGACCACCGGAACGAAGATCTATGTCAACCTCGCCCTGCCCGAAATCGCCGAGCGCATCGCCGATTCCGACGTCGACGGCGTCGGGCTGCTGCGCGCCGAGACCCTCTTGACGCGCGCCCTGGGCGGCCGCCATCCCCGCGCGGTGATCGCGGCGGGCGACGAGAACGAATTCGTCGCCACCCTGGCCGAATCCCTGCGCCGCATCGCCGTGGCCTTCGCCCCCCGTCCGGTCGTCTACCGCGCAACGGATCTGCGCAGCAACGAATTTCGCACCCTCACCGGCGGCGAGGGTTTCGAGCCGAACGAACGCAATCCGATGATCGGGTACCGCGGCTGTTACCGCTACGTCCACGAACCGGATGTGTTCCGGCTGGAACTGGCGGCGCTGGCCCGCGTGCGCGAATACACCCCGAATCTGCATCTGATGATCCCGTTCGTGCGCACCCGCTGGGAACTGGCCGCATGCCTGGAACTGGTGGACGCCTCACCGCTGGGTCACGACCGGGGTATGCACCGGTGGATCATGGCGGAGGTGCCGTCGGTCGTGCACTGGCTACCCGAGTACGTGCGGCTCGGAATCGACGGCGTGTCGATCGGGAGCAACGATCTCACGCAGCTGATCCTCGGTGTGGACCGCGATTCCGAGGAGTGCGCCGAACTGTTCGACGAATCGGATCCGGCCGTCCTGCATGCCATCCGGCGCATCGTCACCTCGGCACGCGAACTGGGCATCACGTCGTCGCTGTGCGGGCAGGCCCCGTCCACCCGGCCCGAATTCGCCGAACATCTCGTCGCGGCGGGGATCACCTCGATTTCGGTCACCCCGGACGCGGTGCGCAACGCGCGCCGCACGGTGGCCGCCGCCGAGCGCCGCCTACTGCTCGAACGGTGCGTGCACGGTGACGAGCGGCGATTGCCGTGATGCCGGCGTCGCGGACCATGGTCGCGGCACCTCGGGACCAACGGCCCCTCCGCAGCGCACGGCGCGAAACTACCGTCGACATATGAACACAGTGCCCTCACGCGACGTCGTCGAGACAGCGGTCCGGATGGCCGGCCGTGCGCCGTCGCTGCACAACAGTCAGCCGTGGCGGTGGATGTTCGACGGTGCGCAGCTGCGGCTGTTCAGCGTGCACGAACGCATGCTGCCGACCACCGACGACACCGGCCGGCAGCTCGTGATCAGCTGCGGCGTCGTGCTCGATCACCTGCGCGCGGCGATGGCCGCCCACGGGTGGCGCACGATCGTGGCGACCTTCCCGAACCCCAACGACCGCACCCACCTGGCCGACGTCCGGTTCGAGCCCTCGCCGTACATCACCGACGGTGACCGCGAACGCGCCGGCGCCATGGCGCGCCGGTATACCGACCGGCTCCCGTTCGACGAACCCGAGAGCTGGGAGCCGTTCGAGACCGTCCTGCGCACGGTGTTCGACCCCGAGGACACCATCGTCGACGTCCTGCCCGACGACAGCCGCGCGGAACTGGCCCGGGCGTCGGAGCTCACCGCGTCGGTGCGCCGCTACGATGCCGACTATCACGCCGAATTGCATTGGTGGACGGGACATGTGGTGGCCCGAACCGGCATTCCCCGGGAGGCGCTGGTGAGCGAGGAGGAACGCGGACGC